>JAYTZE010000543.1:0-3026 GCA_043742385.1 Ilumatobacteraceae bacterium | reverse complement strand
TGACGTCGAGGTCTCATCGCCGTCGTCGTCGTCGCCATCATCGTCGACTGACGTCGAGGTCTCATCGCCGTCGTCGTCGTCGCCATCATCGTCGACTGACGTCGAGGTCTCATCGCCATCGCCGTCGTCGCCGCCCTGGTTGCTCTTCTCGCTGGCGCTGTCGTCGATCTCGTCCGCGGTTGTTGAGGTCTCGTCGCCGTCGTCATCATCGTCGACTGATGTCGAAGTCTCATCGTCGCCGTCGTCATCATCGTCATCGACTGACGTCGAGGTCTCATCGCCGTCGTCATCGCCATCATCGTCGACTGACGTCGAGGTCTCATCGCCGTCGTCATCGCCATCATCATCGCCGTCGTCATCGCCGTCGTCATCGTCGACTGATGTCGAGGTCTCGTCGTCGCCGTCGTCGTCGCCATCATCATCGTCGACTGATGTCGAGGTCTCGTCGCCGTCGTCGTCGTCGTGATCGTCGTCGTCGTCGTTCTTGCACTCGTCGTCGCCGTCGTCGTCGTCATCGTCGTGATCGCCGTCGTCCGCACTGGTGCTGGTGGTTCCGGTGGCGCTCGCGGTGGTGAGCAACCCCGGCGTCGATACCACGATCCCAGCCATCAACAACAGAAATGTGGCTATCAAAGCCAGAAGCCGAGTTCGATCGCTGCGCCGACTTGTCACCGAACGGCCGTCCATGACGTGCCTCATTGTCGTCCTTCCAATCGCGGTTCCGGTCCAGTCGGAATGTCCGCCTCGTAATTTTTTACATTAGTGAAACCCACACTCTGTGACGATGAGCCATTCGGCCCACTCACAGTGGGCGCTGAATTGATCACTCTCTGTAGTTCGTTTGATTGTCGTCAATTACTTCACTGTGGGTGTTAGCGGCGGACCATACCCGCCACGTCAGGACACTAAACATCCCGAGGCCCCTTGGATCCACAAGTGCCTCCGCTTCGCTGACCCGACTCCGCATCGTCAGCGCTGCGACGTCGGGCCGTACAGCCGCGACCGCCCATGCCCTTCTACCATCGTCGACGAGGTCGTCGATGCCGAACCGCCTCAGAAAGTCACGCTGGGACTCCGTCACCAGCACCGGAGGCAGCTGGTCGATGCACACCTGCGCCGTGATGTCCTGCCCGCCCGGTTGACGAAGGTAGTGATCGCCGCGCCCGTGGGCGCGATACGTACGCAGCCAGTCTCGCCACGGACGATCAACGAGCTCGACGGTCCTCTGCGTGCAGTAGTCGAACGTGATGACAGTTCCTTGACGAAGCCGCCGCCGCGCATCTGCGACCCACGTTGACGCCTCAAGTTGGACGGGTAGGCGAGCGCCATGTCTGGCTGCTGCAGGCAACCAGCTCCAGTCCGAATCGGGTGCCGTCGTGCTCTCCACGAGTTCCGATCCGCGCCCGAGCGACACAACCACTTCTCGCCAACCGCCATCGAACACAGCAAGGCGGAATGGGAGGTTGTCGAGCAGCTCGTTGGCGATGACCACCCCACTGACGGGCATGCCCAGCCCGGCGTCGCCGAGATCCGACACCGACAGCACTGCGCCGGGATGCTGTTGTCGCTGGGGCGCGGAGACCTCGACGGCCACGTATCGGTCGCGCCACTGCGGCGCCGCCGAAATCACTGAGCGCGCGAGAGTACCTGGACCGGCTCCACACTCGAAGACCGTGAAGTCGTCGGGTTCGCCCAGACGTCGCCATTCTGAGTCGATCCATCGCGCCAGAACGGCGCCGAAGAGCGGCCCGACCTCCGGCGAGGTGATGAAATCGCCGCGCCGTCCGGCCTGGCCACCCGACGTATAGAAACCACCACCGCCGTAGAGCGCGATGCGCATGTATTCGTCGAAGCGAATCGCCCCGCCGGCAGCGACGATGGCCGCCTGAAGCTCGTCAGAGGCCGAAGGCACCGGCAAGCTCGGTGATACCGCCGTAGCCGGTGAAGCCGGGCAACACACCGAACACCAGAGTCGCAACACCGGTGATCGCCAACGCAGCCTTGATCGAACCCGGGATTCCCACCGGCGTGACGTCGCCATCGGGCGCCGGCTTCATCCACATCTCACGCATGATGGTGACGTAGTACGCCGTGGCAATGACCGCATTGACCGCGCCGATCACGGCAATGCTGTAACCCCACCCGCTTCGAGCGGTCAGTACGGCATTGAACGCTCCGAACTTCGCATACCAGCCGCCGAGCGGTGGGATGCCGGCGAGTGAAGCGAGGAACGCAGTCATCAACACCGTCAGCCCCGGCGCGTAGTCGAAAAGTCCGCCAAAGCTGGCGATCTCGCCGCTGCGCGTCTTCCGGCTGACGGCGATGACTACCGCGAAGGCCCCAAGGTTGGTTGCTGCATAGATGATCAGGTACACGACGATGGCTCGCAACGATGCCTCGGCCGAGCGAGTGGAGCCGGCAACGACGAGGGGCATCAGAATGAAGCCGCCCTGGCTGATGCTGGAGTACGCGAGCAGGCGGACGATGTTGGTCTGGCGGAGCGCCAGTACGTTGCCGACCGTCATGGTCAGGGCTGCCATCACCCAGAAGAAGGGGCGGTACACGCCGGCGGCGTTGGGGAACGCGAGATACACCAGGAGCACCAACGCCACGAACCCGGCCGCCTTCGATCCAACGCTGAGGAACGCAGTGACCGGGGTTGGCGCACCTTCGTAGGTGTCGGGTGCCCAGGTGTGGAAGGGCACGGCGCTGACCTTGAACGCGAAGCCGACGATGACGAACACCACGCCCATCACCTCGATGCCGCCGAGCTTGCCTTTGCCCGTGATCATTCCGCCGATCGTCGTGAGCTTGGTGCTGCCTGTCGCGCCATACAGCAGGCTCATGCCGTACAGCATCACGGCACTCGCGAACACGCCGAGCAGGAAGTACTTGACGCCGGCTTCGTTGCTCTTGCGGTCGCGTTTGCGCCACGCCGCCATCATGTACGCGGGAATCGACAGGAATTCGAGGGCGACGAACACACTGATGAGGTCTCGCGATGATGCCATCATCACCATGCCCAA
>JAYTZE010000542.1:0-1389 GCA_043742385.1 Ilumatobacteraceae bacterium | reverse complement strand
CCCGCAGCGAGTCGACAAGGTCGGGGTCGACGCTCATCGACCCGCAGCCGGGTCGCATCACGGGAAGCTGGTCACCGAGGTTGTCGATCCCGCTCATGCGTTGCCAATCGGATCGCAACCACCCGACGGTTCGCTCGACCTCGTGTCCGTCGACGACGCTGATCAGCGTGGGTACGGTCTCGATGTCGTGGTACCAGCTGAACGCCAGGTCGGCATCGTGAATCGGGTCGGTGCCGGCCGGGAACGTCGCGTCGTCCTGGCTGTAGATCGTGACGGTCTGGCCGGCAGAGAGTTGGACCAGCAGCGGGGCGACCAACTGGCAGGTCTCGCATTCCCGCTTCACGACTACAACCAGACCATCGGGCAGAGTCGGCCGATCAACGCGCCGTTCGGGGTGCTCAACCATCGACGAAACGTACCCCGTGCGACGTACGTCACGTTGCCTCGGCTTTTCCTTTCGGTGAACGGCGCGTAACGTGCCGGTCTTGGGGATCACACTGTGATGCGTGTCACGTTCCATGGAGTTCGCGGTTCGACGCCGTGCCAGAGCGATGACATCCGGCGGTATGGCGGCAACACCTCGTGCGTGTCGATCGACGCGCCCGGGCAGGAGCCGCTGTTGCTCGACATGGGCACCGGCCTTCGGTACTACGGCAAGAAGGTGGCCACCGACCGACTGTTCCGGGGTAGTTGCCTGCTCACCCACTTGCATTGGGATCACGTGCAGGGGCTTCCGTTTTTCGCACCGCTGCTGCGTGAAGGATCCAGCCTCGATGTCTACGGCCCGGCCCAGGACGACGGTCGCTCGCTCGACGAGGTCGTCTCGTGCACGATTCGCCCGCCGCTGTTCCCCGTCAGTGTCGACGAGCTGCCTGGCTCGGTCAACTTTCATGACACCGCTGATACGGAGTTCTCGATCGGCGCCTACAACGTGATGGCGCGACTCATTCCACATCTCGGGCCAACGCTTGGTTTTCGCATCGAGTGGCAGGGCCGTTCGGTCGCCTACCTGTCGGATCACCAACAGCCCTTCGATGGCAGTTACTCGGCTGCACCCGGTGCCCTTGAACTGATCGAAGGGGTCGACTTGTTGATCCACGATGCGCAGTACACGCAGCCCGAGTTCAAGGTCAAGGCGACGTGGGGTCATTGCACCATCGACTACGCCGTTTGGCTGGCAGCGCAGGCGGGCGCCAAGCGGTTGGCGCTGTTTCACCACGACCCGGCTCGGCGCGACGACGACCTCGACGACTTGTTGCGTTGCGCTGTCGAGACCGGAGCCCGCCGCGGGGTCGATGTGATCGCCGCATCAGAAGGGCTCGTTGTCGACGTCGCCTAGCGTGGCCGAGTGATCGTCGTAGCCAGCGTCTTGCTGGGCGCAGTGTTCGT
>JAYTZE010000541.1:0-1389 GCA_043742385.1 Ilumatobacteraceae bacterium | reverse complement strand
ATCAGCGCGCTCGTGGTGATCGTGACCACACACCACTCGCACCCGAAGCGCAAGATCCGCGGGCAACTCGTCGGATCTGCCGCGCAGCACATCGCGTTCGTCGAGGATGGCTGCGATCAAGCATGCCAGGCCTTTGTCGGTGTCGGGCGAGGCGACCACCATCCGCGCCAGTCGCGGGTGCAGCGGAAGTGCCAGCATTGCTCGTCCCGTCGAGGTGAGTCGGCCGCCGGCGTCGAGGGCGCCGAGCCTCTGCAACAGTTCGTGCGCCTGCTGCATGGCTCGCGCTGGCGGTTGATCGATGAATCGAAGGTCGCTGGGTGCGGTGCCCCACGCAGCGAGTTCCAAGGCGACACCTGCCAGATCGACCTGTGTGATCTCGGCCTCGAGATGGGCGCGGCGCGTTGCGTGTTCGAGCTTGCTCCACAGCCGGTAGGCAACACCGGGTTCGGTGCGTCCGGCTCGACCGGCGCGCTGATCGGCCGATGCCCTGCTGGTACTGACAGTGGTGAGGCGGGTCATGCCACTGCCGAGATCGTGCCGCGGCACGCGAGCCAAACCGGCGTCAACCACGATTCGTACACCGCTGACCGTCAACGACGATTCGGCGATGTCGGTGCTCAACACCACGCGACGCCGTCCGATGGGCGAGGGCAGCAATGCCAGATCCTGTTCAGCCAACGACAGTGCACCCGCCAGCAGACGCAGGTCGACATCGGCCCCGACCCTGTCGGTCAGGAACTGCTCGACCCGACGGATCTCGCCGATACCGGGGAGAAAGACCAGCACGTCACCCGGTTGGTCGTTGAGTGCACGTATGACCGCCTCACCTGTGGCCTGCTCGATGCGCGTGCCTTTCATCATCGGAAGCCATCGCACGTCGACAGGAAACGAACGGCCGACACTCTCGATCATGGGGGCGTTGCCGAGGACGGTGGTCAGCTTGGCGACATCGGGTGTCGCCGACATCGCCAACAGCCTCAGGTCGGGCCGAACCGTTTCTCTGGCATCGATGGCGAATGCCAATCCGATGTCGGTCGGCACGTTGCGTTCGTGCACCTCGTCAAAGATCACCATTCCCACACCAGGCAACTCGGGGTCGTGCTGAAGCCGCCGGGTCAGCACGCCTTCGGTGACGACTTCGATGATCGTGTCGCGGCCGATGCGGCGCTCGTCCCTGGTTTGGTAGCCGACGATTCCGCCAACTTCGGTACCTAGCAATGCGGCCATTCGCTGGGCAGCGGCACGAGTCGCCAGCCGCCGTGGTTCGAGCATCACGATGCGACCGGACAGCCAAGCCTGCTCGATCAGCCACAGCGGAGCAACGGTGGTCTTGCCCGCACCGGGCGGCGCGACGAGCAACGCGGATCCGTGCCGCTCGAGTGCCGTTGC
>JAYTZE010000540.1:0-1389 GCA_043742385.1 Ilumatobacteraceae bacterium | reverse complement strand
ACGGGTCAACATGGTGACACCGGTGTTGTTTCGCAAATATCCAACGGCCGCGCACCTTGCTGCGGCGAACCCCGCCGACGTCGAGGAGATCATTCGGTCAACAGGCTTCTACCAGAACAAGACCAAGAGTCTGCTCGGCATGGCCCAGGGACTATTCGAACGTTTCGGTGGCGAAGTGCCTACCGAACTCGACGAGCTGGTCACACTTCCGGGTGTCGGTCGCAAGACCGGCAACGTCGTGCGCAGCGTGGCCTTCGATCTGCCGGGCCTGCCGGTCGATACTCACGTGCTGAGGCTGTCGAAGCGCTTGGGCCTCAGCGTGCTCGACGATCCGGTGAAACTGGAGTTCGAACTGAACGGATTTCTGGCGCCCGCCGACCGCGGTCTGTTCAGCCTTCGGATGATCCTGCATGGTCGGCGGGTGTGCGACGCGAAGAAGCCGCGGTGCGCCGAGTGCACCCTCGAAGACATCTGTCCATCGTCGCGAGTGCCGCGCCGAGCGTCACGAAAGTAGCCCAATAGCCACCGAGAGTGGCAGCTTGCGCCCTCACGGAATGGGTGTATAGTGACCATACCAACCAGGTTCCCGCCACCTGGTTTGCGGGCGATGCTGGGATCCGCCGCCTAGCATTGCAGAGCGACGGCCCCGTTCATCGGGGCCGTTGCCGCTTTTTCACTCAATGTTTTCGGCAGTTTCAGGCGATGAGCTTCAACGCCCGCCGCAGCAATCGCTCGGCGTTGCGCAGCCCTTGCTCGGCCTCACCGACCGCGGCGCGAAGATCCTCGCGGCCTGCCGGAATTCCCAGCGGGCCGACTTCGGCGAGCTGTTGCCGATATCGCTCTACGTGTTCGGCGATGACCGTCAGGGTTGCGGCAACAGGATCGTTCATGGCGCCAGTCTGGCGTGCCCAACCTCGAAATCGAGGCTCGCTCGTTTGCAGTGCTGTCGGTATCGTGGCCAACTGTGCATACGGTGACGGTACGCGACGACTTGCGAGCCTTGGAGGGTTACCACTCGCCGCAGGTCGACGTGCGCATACGGCTCAACACCAACGAAGCGCCCACGCCGCCTCCCGCCGCGTGGCGCGACGCCTTCGCCGCAGAACTATCACGAGTCGAGTGGCACCGATATCCAGATCGCAGTGCATCGGCGTTGCGTGCCGCCATTGCCGAGTCGCATCACGTGCGTCCTGATCAGGTATTCGCTGCCAACGGATCGAACGAGGTGTTGCAGACGCTGTTGCTGGCATATGCCGGCCCCGGTCGCGGCGTACTGACATTCGAGCCGACGTATCAACTCCACAGTCACATCGCTCGCCTCACGGGTGCAACGGTGATCGAAGCAGAACGTGCCCCCGACTTTCGATTGAATGTCGAGTCAGCCATCGC
>JAYTZE010000539.1:0-1393 GCA_043742385.1 Ilumatobacteraceae bacterium | reverse complement strand
GAATCCCAATCGTGCCCACCTGATCACCATCGACCATCACCGGTGCGACAACCACCGAGCACACAGCCAACGGCTCGACACCATGCTCGGCCCCGATGGCCACCGTGAGCCCACGATCAAGAATGTCGCGAACCAGTGACACGACGACGTATTGCTGCTCGAGCGTGCGCAGGACGTTGCGCACCGTGTCGACCGCATCGAAGGCTCGAGCCATCGACGATGCTCCACCGACGAACACCGACTCGTCGTTGCCGCCCTGTCGCAGGCCCGCGAGCGCGATCGTGCAGAGCGCGTCGACAGCCGGATCACCCGACGAACGCGACCCGTCGGCGGTCTCGATAGAGTGACCGACCATTGCCGCTTGCAGGTGAGCCGAAGCTGCCGAGATGCGCAGGTCCGATGTCTCGGCGTCGAGTTCGATGGTCTGGCTGTCGATCGTTCCGTTGCTGAACACCGCGACAACCAATGCATGTCGAGCAGACAGTCCGACGATCTGTACCGATCTCACTGTTGCCAGTTCGGCACGCGGCCCGACGACCACTGCAGCATGTTGCGTGACCTGCGCGAGCAGGTTGGTGGTCTGATGAAGCAACTCCTCGAGGCGACCGTGGGCGGTGTCGAAGAATGTGCCGACCCGTTGCGTTGCCGCCGAGTCGAGCCGTCCGGGAGTGGTGATGTGATCGACGAAGAAGCGGTAGCCCTTGTCGGTCGGCACCCGGCCAGCAGAAGTGTGCGGCTGCGCCAAGTACCCCTCCTGTTCGAGCACCGCCATCTCGTTGCGCACCGTGGCCGAGCTGACCCGCACCCCTGGCAGCTCGGCAATGTGCGTCGACCCAACGGGCTGCGCCGTGGTGATGTACTCCTGCACGACGGCTCGGAGAATGGAGGTCTTGCGTTCGTCGAGCATCTGGCAGTTCAGGTTAGCGAGTGCTACCCACGACGAGTCCGTATCGACGCAACGCTTCACCGCGTTCTGCGGCGTGATCCACCATTGGCGCCGGATATGCCGACGTCGCGAACTCGGGTATCCAGCGCCGCACATACTCGCCGTCAGGGTCAAAGCGTTCGGCCTGCGCAGATGGGTTGAACACCCGAAAGTACGGTGCGGCATCGGTACCAGTGCCCGCCGCCCATTGCCATCCGTGGTTGTTGGACGCCAGGTCGCCGTCGATCAGGTGATTCATGAAATGACGGGCCCCCCACTGCCAGGGCAGATGCAGGTCTTTCACCAGGAAGCTGGCGGTGATCATGCGCACACGATTGTGCATCCATCCCGTGGCCAGCAGTTGACGCATGCCGGCGTCGACGATCGGGAAGCCGGTGTGGCCCGACGACCAGGTTGAAAGTCTCCGGCGGGCCACTTCGCCCGTGTCGGTCGGCATCGCATCCATGC
>JAYTZE010000538.1:0-3042 GCA_043742385.1 Ilumatobacteraceae bacterium | reverse complement strand
AGCAGCCCGTTGATGCGGGCGAAGCGGAAGCTGGAATCCGAGCCAACTGGGCCATCGTCCACGACTTCGACGGCGATCCGCAGTCGCGTCGCTCATATCTCGATGACGACACGGGCGTCGTGGACGCTTGGACCGCGTTACAGGATGGTGAGTATGCCGAGGCGGCCAGCAACTCGTCTGCCGATATCAAGGAATTGGTGTTCACCAGTCCGACCGAGGCATGGTTCCTGTACGACGTGCTGACGCCGATCACCAACTTCTACGATCGCTACGGGATCGCCCGCCTTGGCGCCGATGGAGCGTGGATCTTCACTCGTCAGACGATCTGCCAGGACATTGCGCTGGCGCCGGGCTTCGGGTGCGCGCCGCCAGTCGAGCCGCTTTTGCCGCCGAGTGCGGCCTCGGATCCCCGATACAACCCGGAACTCGCCGAAGAGGCCGGTATCGTCGGCGACTGATGACCAATGCGCGCCAGGTGGCCTACCGCTGCCTGCAGCGAATCGATCACGACGGTGCCTACGCCAATCTGTTGTTGCAGAGCGAACTCGGCCGATCGAAGCTGAGCGAGCGCGATCGAGGTTTCGTCACCGAGTTGGTCTATGGCACGACTCGCATGCGCCGGGGTTGTGACGCGCTGATCGACCGATTTCTGGTCAAGGAGCCACAGCCGTCGTTGCGCACGCTGCTGCGCATGGGTGCGTATCAACTGCATTTCGCCGGTGTAGCGCCTCACGCTGCCGTCGGCGAGACCGTCGAGTTGGCCCCGAAAGCTGCCAGGGGGTTCGTCAACGCGATTCTGCGTCGCGTTGACGACACGCCGATGGAGTGGCCGAACGATGCAGTTCGCCTCAGCTATCCGGATTGGATCGTCGCTCGGCTTCGTTCAGAGTTGGGCGGCGAGGCCGAACCGGCGATGCTGCGGATGAATGAACCGGCACCCGTGTCGGTTCGCGACGACGGCTACCGGCAGGATCTCGCTTCACAATGGGTCGCATCCGCGGTCGAAGCAGCACCCGGGGAACGGATTCTCGATCTGTGTGCAGCACCTGGCGGCAAGGCCACGGCGATGGCGGCAAGCGGTGCCTACGTGGTCGCGGCGGACCTGCAGATGCATCGCGCCCGATTGATCCAGGGCGTCTCGGTCGTGGTCGGCGATGCCGCTGCGCCGCCGTTTCCACCATCGAGCTTCGACAAGGTGCTGATCGACGCACCATGCAGCGGCCTCGGAGCGCTACGCCGTCGTGCCGACGCGCGGTGGCGGATCACCGAAGCCGACGTGGACGACCTCGCCGCCCTGCAACGACGAATCATCGTGGCGGCCGCACCGCTCGTTCGCATCGGTGGTTGGCTGGCCTACAGCGTGTGCACCCTGACCGCCGAGGAGTCGATCGATCATCCTGTGCCCGAGGGATTCGACCCGATCCCCACGGCGCCATCGACTGAATGGCGACCATACGGTCATGGTTGGCGCATCCTGCCGCATGACCATGACACTGACGGGATGACCCTGATTCGCTACCGTCGCAGATCATGACGGAGCAGCCACTTCACGCCAAGGTTCTGACCGTCAGCGACGGTGTGATTCACGGGACCCGTGAGGACAAGAGCGGCGCAGCCCTGGTCGAACAGCTGATTGGCTCCGGGTGGGTGGTCGTGGAGCATCGGGTTACTGCCGATGGTGTCGAAAACGTCGCCAACAACCTCCGCGAGATGTGCGGTGGCTTCGCCGGGCTGATCGTGTCGACCGGCGGTACGGGTTTCGCTCCCCGCGACCAGACCCCTGAGGGCACTCGTCGTGTGATCGAGCGAGAAGCGCCCGGTCTCGCCGAAGCCATGCGATTGATCAGTCCGCTTGGTCGCTTGTCGCGCGGGATCGCTGGCATTTGCGGCCAAGCGATCATCTGCAACACGCCCGGTTCGCCGAAAGGTTGCGTCGAGCAACTCGGCGCGATTCTTGACATCGTTCCCCACGCCGTTCGGCTGCTCCAGGCGTCGCCGACGGAACATTGACCCGCAGCACCTTCATGTGGGCCGGTTAACCTGCTGCGAATGCTCAGGCTGGTGTTGCCAAAGGGGTCGTTGGAGAAGGCCACGCTGGAGCTGTTTTCGGCCGCCGATCTGCCGGTCGTGCGGTCCTCGGCGGTGGACTACAAGGCCACTATCGACGATCCGCGCATCATCGACGTGCGAATCCTGCGCCCGCAGGAGATCCCGATGTACGTCGCCGAAGGGCTGTTCGACTTCGGGATCACGGGACGTGATTGGGTGGAGGAAACGGGCAGCGAGGTGATCAGCCTCGGTGAGTTGCGTTACAGCAAGGCGACGTCGAACCCAGTTCAAGTCGTCGCCGCGGTGGCCGCCGACTCGCTTGCACAACGAGTCGAGGATCTCCCACAGGGTGTGAGGGTCACAAGCGAATATCCAAAGTTGACTGAGCGATACTTCGCCTCGAAGGGCATCGCCGCCGATGTGCGGCTGTCATACGGAGCGACTGAAGCAAAGATCCCCGACATCGCCGATTGCGTGGTCGAGATCACCGAGACCGGCCGGGCGTTGCGCGCCGCGGGTCTGCGGATCATCGACACGGTGTTGGTCAGCTACACCGAGATGGTGGCCAACAAGGCCTCGGTCGACGACCCGGCAAAGCTTCACGCGATGAATCAGTTGATGACGCTGCTGCTCGGCACACTCGATGCTCGCGACAAGGTGCTGGTGAAGCTCAACGTCGACGCAGACCATTTCGAGGCCGTGCTTTTGGTGTTGCCATCGGCGAAGTCACCGACTATCAGCGAACTGGCGGGCGGCGGCTACGCCATCGAGTCTGTCGTCGACAAGCGCACCATCAACACGTTGATTCCCGAGCTGAAAGACGCTGGCGCCTCCGACATCTTGGAGTTGCCGATCAGCAAGATCGTCGCGTGACATGCGCGGCACAGTGACTGCGTTCGACAGGGCCGTCGGTCTCGGCGAGATCACCCGAGACGATGATTGGGTCGTGCCGTTCCACTGCATCGTCATCGCCGACGGCAGTCGAGACATCCC
>JAYTZE010000537.1:0-3048 GCA_043742385.1 Ilumatobacteraceae bacterium | reverse complement strand
ATGCGGAGTACTTCCTCGACGAAGTCGGCGATGCGCGTGCGGTCACCAGCAAGCCGGTCGTACAACCCGGGCTCGCGCAGCAGGATCCACAGCCCGGAGGCCATGGCGAACGTGGTTGTTTCATTGCCGCCGATGAACAGGTGGTCGACAATTGTGATGATTTCCTGATCGGTCAGCGACCGTTCGCCGGCAAAGTTGGCTTGCGTAAGCGAGGTGATGATGTCGTCGCCGGGCTTCGACCGCTTCGCGGCGATTGCCCCGTTCAGATAGTCGTAGAACTCGACGACCTACTCGGCGACCCAGACATCCTCGTCGGGTTCAAGTTTGCGGATGAACGGCAACACCCAAGCGGAGCTCCAGGCCCGGAGTTGGTCGAGGTCGTCGAGCGGCAGCCCCAGCATGTAGGTGATCACGCGAGATGGAAGCCGAGATGAGTACTGCGAGATCCATTCGACATGTCCGGTGCCCTCGAACCCGGCGAGCAGTAGGTCGATCGATTGGTCGATGAACGGACGCCACTGGTCGAGTCCGTCACCGCCGAGGAAATGATCGACGAGGTCGCGGTAGTGGCGGTGAATCGGCGGATTGGTGCCGAGCGGCGTCATCCGTTCCCACCCGCCCCGGTCGTACACCTGCTGCGCGGCCGGCGACCGGCGTTTGCTGGCACCGGCCGGGAAGGTCTTCTGATGCCGCAACACGTGCATGATGTCGTCGTAGCGACTGATCACGTAGTCGTTGGTTTCCGGCACCCGGTAGACCGGCTGCTCATCACGCAGATATTGGTACGTCGGGTACCAGTCCTCCTGCGTCTCGACACTGAACAGATCGACGTGCATGCCGAGAACATACCAGTCGGCTAGTTTCTGGAAAATGGTCGTCGTCCTCGCCCACATCACCGTTGTTCCTGGTCGTGAGGCGATGTTCGAAAGCGCGGCGCGTGAACTCGCCGCAGTGACACTCGAGCGTGAGCGAGGGATCCGCCGGTACGAGTACCTCCGCCTCTCCGACTCAGGGAGCTACCAGGCGACGCTCGTGTTCGACGACTACGACGCCTTCATCGAGCACCAGTCGAGTCAGCATCATTTCGTGATCGCCGGCGCGATGCGCGACGTGATCGTGAGCATCCGCCTGGAACGCGTCGATCCGGTGCCCGGCTGCTCGGAGCTCGCCGCATCACCCACGGGCGACGGAGCGACCGATCGTACCCTGCTCGGACCGGTCGCCGAGTCGGTTCTGATCGCCAGAAGCGACCACTACCGGGAGCGCTACCCGCTGAACCCGGCGACCTGGTGGGGTGCGATGACATGACTGACGTCGAACTTGCGGCGCTGGTCGGGACGCGGTTTCCTGGCGGCGACTACACGATCGCTCATTGGGAGAACGCGTTGCTGACCGATTGCACCGAGCGTCCCCCGATGTCCGGCGAGCTAGCGCATCCAATCGTGCTCTTCCATGTTCCGATCCAAGGCGTCGGCACGTCAATCGGCGCACTCTTCGAGCTCGGGGGTGGAGATGGTCGCCCTGGTTCGGTCACACTGCTCGGATACGACTGGGAATATCTTCGCCCAATGCGCGAGCGCAGCCAATACCGCATCGAAGGCGGCATTGTCAGCGCCGAGCGAACATGCGACGAACACGGCAAGGCAGTGCACGACGACATCGCGTTCTCGATCGACTTGACCGAGCCCGGGGGCGAGCTCGCCGCTCGCGTCACCAACCGCTGGCGGTTCATGCGATGAATGCAACACCGTTACCTGGCGACCCGATCCCGCCGTTTCGCCTTGCGTCCGTCGATGCGCAGCGGATGAAGACGATGGCGGCGATCCTGCGCGACCCGTACCCAATCCACTGGGATCGCAAAGCAACGGCGGCATTGGGTCTCGGTGGCCGCACGGTCAACCAAGGTCCGCTCAATCTTGGCTACATCGCCAACATGTTGATGGCCTGGGCCGGCGACGATGCGATCCGCCGGCTGATCGTTGAGTTCCACGCCCGTGTGCTCGACGGCGATGCAATCGAAGCGCACGGCGTCGTCGATTCAGTGACGATGACAGACTCGGGTTGGACGGCGACGTGCTCCGTGTGGCTCGAGCGCGGACCCGACCGGGTCGTCAGCGGAACCGCCGAGGTGGCATCAGGCCACCGTGCGGGGTGATGATGATGGTGTGCGCATCGTTCGGTGACCGCGCGGCTGAAGGAGGACGTTCATGACCAACGACAGCACATGGTTCGGAGATTCGACCCTTGAGGATCGATTTCCGGCCTGGACTCGAGGCAACGCCGCCGACGTGTTCCCCGAGCCGTTCAGTCCGCTGGGGCAGAGCCTGGTGCTGCGCCAAGGCATGTGCAGAGGCCTACGCGACGGCTACATATCGATCGGCGCGCTCGACTACGACGAGTTCGTCGACCCGGAGCTGCCTGAGTTGTTCAAGGTTTTCGGTGGGTATCCGTACAACCCGCTGTCCATGACCCGGGTACTCGGCGCCCGTATGCCCGGCGCATCGCCGGAGATGATCGACAAGGCGTTCTTCGACGAGCGCGACGAGGTCCCGCCCTACGAGCACCAGCCGTGGCACGACTCGCCGGCGCATGAGGGCAAGTTGGCGGCCTCGATGGGATGGGCGATGTCGACCGATTCGCTTCCCGAACTCGACGCCGACAAAGACCTGGTGCGAAGCCTGCGCGAGCAACGCCCGAACCTCTCGGAGCTCACAGACGCTGCGCTGATCGCGAGGGCGCGGTCGATGGTGCCATACGTCCAACAGACATTCGAGAACGCGATGCGAATCTCGTCACTCTCGCCGCTGGGCACGGGTGCGCTCGCCGCGATTTGCGAAGGGCTCGGCGACGCGAGCTTGTCGATCCGCTTGCTCGCCGGGATCGACGTCGACTCGGCAGCGCCGTCGCACGCGATGTGGGAGCTCGGTCGCAGCGCCCGCAACTCAGCGGTCGTCGGCGCGTCGTTCGAGGCCGGCGCTGACGACGTACTCGATCGCTTGCGCGCCTCCGACGACCTTGCTGCGGCCGCGTTCCTCGAGCAGTTCGAGC
>JAYTZE010000536.1:0-3052 GCA_043742385.1 Ilumatobacteraceae bacterium | reverse complement strand
CCGAATCGATGCTGCTCGTCACCAAGTGGGGCATCTTCGACCGCAAGAACAATCACTAGTTCCCACTCGCGCCGTCTGCCATGATGTCGGCCGTGGCCGATCCTGACTCCGACCGACGCGGCTTTACCAAACGGGCCGACGCGACGCTCGAGGCCATCGAGAAAGCCGTCTATCTCGGCATTGCAGCGCTCCTGCTTGTTGCTTCTGTCGTGTTGCTGGCAATCGCGGGGAAGGATCTCGTTGACGTGTTCGACGACTTCGTCACCAACCCCGTCGTCGAAGTGCTCGACACGCTGCTGCTGTTGTTCATCCTCGTCGAGCTGCTCTCAGCCGTACGGATCACCATTTCCAAACGTGAGCTCGTCGCCGAGCCGTTCCTCCTCGTCGGCATCATCGCCTCGATCAAGGAGATCGTGGTGCTCTCGGTGAAGGCCGCCGAGTCGATCGGCGCTGGGCCGAAGTTCAGGGACCAGCTGTGGCAGATCGGAGTGCTCGGTGTCGTCGTCCTCCTACTCGGCGCGACGGCGTGGATGCTCCGGATCAAAGAGCGCGAACCACAAGAAGGCCAGGCGAACCAGCCGGCCTGAGCATGCAACGCCTCGCCCGGTCAGCATGAAAGGAACCCGGCTGAGCTGCCCGCCCCGGTCCAATTCACGAGCTCTGTGTCAGCCCGCAAACTGACCGTCGTTCTATCGGCTGACACCGAACTTCTCGATGCCGAGAACCGCACTCCGCGCCGGCGAAATGCGTGATGTACGCATAGCGCGCGGAGTCGGCGATCAGGGGGTGGGGCGGTAGATCGTGGCGGTCAGTTGGTCCCCACGGCCCGTGCGCAAATCGGCGCGCACGATGTCGTCGTAGCGGATCGGGCCTCGGTGCTTGCGACGTCGCAACGCCAGAGTGAGCAGTGCGGTGAAGGCGCGGACGGCAACCGTCTCGCCGCTGCGGTGATGCGCGTCGGCCTCGTGTGCCGACGCGATCAACGCAGCGGAGGGGGCTCCGACCACGCGACAGGCGACGCTGCCAGTCCATGGCAGCTCGACGACGCGATGATCGAGGTGCTTGTCGAGCAGGTCGGCGAGCGGTTGACGCATCCCGCTGGCGGTGAGATAGCGATCGATGTCGGCATCGAAGTAGGCGGCCGACTTCGCGGTGAACACCAGCACGCCCTCGTCGAGGGTGACCCACCACAGGTGGCTGGGAAAGTCGACGATCTTGGCACTTGCAGCCTCGGGAACCTCGATGTAGCCGGCCTTGGCCACTCGGGTGAGCTCGGCGATGACAGCCTCGGGCCGTTCGACGTGCTCGAGGACGTGCGAACAGATCACATAGTCGAACGCCGTGTCGGCGAATGGCATGTCGGAGGCATCGGCATCGAACAGTGGGCGATCAACGCGTGCAGTCGACGCGCCGGATCGTTGCCCTCCATGCTCGCCGCCCGGAAAACGATCGAGCAGCACATCGGCCCGCCAATGCGGCTTGTCGCCGCTGCCGACATCGAGCACCAGCGCAGTGTGATCGACGGGGATGGCGATCCGCCGGCGATGGAACGAGCGAACCTGCGCCGCGGTGGTCACGACACGCACCGATGGAACAGGCGCACCAGGCCGTTCTGGTAGCTGTTGACCTCACAGAAGTTCTCGCGCAGCACCTGGTTGGGTTCATCCGATCCGAAGTCCATGGAGCTGTTGGGCTCCCGCCAACCATCCCAAAAACTGGTCAAGATCACCCAATCCGACGAGGCGACCTCCGACGCCAGCCGCGATCCCGGTTCGTTGGCCAATCCCGGGTCCATCTCGATGAAGTACGTCGCGGGCGGCAGATCTGGGAACAGGTAGTAGAAGAACGCGTCGCTGTACCACGTGCGCCGCAGGTCGCTGGGTCCCACCAGCAACCGTTCGCCGGGCTGCGACAACCTGTCGAGATCGGCGATCACATCGCGGCTTGCGAGATACGGCCCGAAATCGCCGAGGTAAAAGCGACGACCATCGCGCGACACAGGAAACGGCGTTTGCACGTTGCCGGCGCTGACCCGCGTATGCAACAGGTAATAGCGGAACGTGAACAACGGTGCCACGATCAACGTGAGCGCAACCACGACAGCCGCGCCGGCGGTCACACGCTGACGTTGTGTGGTGTTCGGATGACGACGTCGGATGTATTCGACGATGGCCAGGATCAAGAGTGGAAAGGAGATGCACGTGACCCATGACAGGTGAGTCGAGTCGGGTCGCTGCAGGGCCTGCGGCGCGACACCGACGCTGAACAACGCACCACACAGCAGCGTTGCCGCGCACGGCGTAGGAGACTGTCGCCAGAGTCGAACCGCCACCCACACGAGAATGGCCGGCACGATGAGCATCGCGAAGAACCACAAGAACAACGCCTTCTCGACCGGCAGGGCCGGCAGCTTCCACCATGGCGGCACGAGCTCGGCAATGGCCTGCAGCGACCCGTCGAGCTGACTCCACGACGGTGGCCGCGGCAGCTCGCGCCCGGCGCGCAGCGTGAACACCGGGTCGATTACCATGCCCCGAAACGCCGTGCTCGGTCCGACCAATGCAACGTGCACCCACATGGGCACCAAACCGACAAAGGCGGTAATCAGCACCGTGCGCCAACGAGGATTCCGCCACAGGTACCAGCCGTACACTAGGCCCAAAGCCAACGCCAGATCCGGTCGATATGTCAAGGCCAGTCCGGCCAGCACGCCGGCCGTTATCAACGACCGACGCGGGTCCGCGACTGTACGGGCGCGCAATGCGAAAATGACGCTCCACAGACACAGGGCGAGGCCCCCGTTCCATGCCATTGCGGTCAGCCCGATGGGCGTCAGCACATAGAACACTGACAGCCCGGCGACCATCGCCGCGGCGATCCGCCCCCAAGGACGCGCCAGCGTGAACAGGGCGAAGATGATCGCCAGGTGTTGAATGAGACCGAAGGTGCGTTCGGCTTCCAGCGAGATTCCGACGACCTTGTACCAACCCGCCAGCACCTGCAATGCACCCGGACCGTAGAGATGCAGGAAGTCGCGATTGGGCAAGTCTCC
>JAYTZE010000535.1:0-3058 GCA_043742385.1 Ilumatobacteraceae bacterium | reverse complement strand
TCGTTGCGTCGGCGTGCCGGTAGGTGTCCAAGGCCTCATTCAGCAGTTTGTCGCGGCGCGCTACATCGACCGTTGCCCAACGCTTGAGCGTACTGGCCAAGATTCCAAGGCTCTCGCGGTTGGGCAACAGGGTCGTCGCAGCCCTCGCCAGCTCAGCAGCCAGGGCGAGCTCGCTGTGCGCCATCGCCTCGCGATCTGGGGCAGCGTCGACCTTGGCCTGACGTGCCGCCCGCTGCCCCGCACGAGCCAGACAGTTCGCAGCTTGCTGCACGTCGGCCACCGACGCCGACTCGACCTGCGGACCGACAACCGATGTCCCGTCGAGATCCCCAACGACAAACTGCCGAAAGCGCGCAGCAGCGATTCGGTACTCTCCAAGATCACGCGCCGTGCTGGCGAGGCGACGCTGGATACGCGCGCTCGAGACAAGTTCGGGTCGTCCGTCAATCCACGCAGCGAGCTGATTCCACGTTTCAAGCAACCGGTTTCGGCGGTCGACCACCCCTCCTCTGCCTGGACGACCAAGATCGGACACGCGCACCGCGAGGGCATCGAGCCGGGCGACCAAGTCGGACTCGCTGACCGGTTCGCCCACCGCCTCGCCCAACGAAATGCGACTACCCCGCAGCACAAAGCCCGGATCGCCATAACAGTGGTAGGCGGCCCACGTCTCACGACCCCCCACCTCGGCGCAGCTGTTACGGGCGCGGGTGATCGTGTCGCCGAGTGGTCGACCGCAGATCAGCTCGCGATAGAACGTCTCGGCGAACACCCGTGCTGCGTTGTCGTCGATTGGCCAGGCCGCAGCGACCAGGGCCCGTACGCCGATGGCCATGAACTCGCGGGCCAATCCGGCGGCCATGCGATTCAGACCAATGCGACCGAGGCTGCAGCAGTTGAGAAACACGACATCTGGCACGGCGGTGAGCTGACGGATGGTGTCGGTGGTGAGCATCGCGCCACGGGCGAGGAGCGCGCCGGTGTCGGCTGGCCGATCCTCGTGGTACACACCGTGACTGGCGATGTGCACCACTTGATGGTTGCCGAAGAGTTCGTTCTGGAGATCGACCAGATCGAGTTCGCCGCTGCGGTCATCGAGCATGGTCACCCGTCCCGGACTGGTTGCATCGAGCAGTCGGCCGACGAGTTCGCACTCTGCATACACCGATGGCAGCTCGGCCTCGCCCGGAACCTTGCCGGCTGCGATCACCAAGGCACTTCCGAAGCGGGCCCGTTCGGGGCTGAGGCGTCGGCTTTCCGATTCTGTGAACTGCCGGATCACGCCGCCGAACGCACCGCTGGCCGACTGACCGTCGCTTGGCCGGGGCGCGCCCAGCAGCTCCCACGGATACCTGGCGGTCGTTGGGTCGACAACGAACTGGATCGCCGAGGTCGTCTGGAAATCGCTGCGCAATTCGTGAGGTATCAATTGGTCGTACAGGGTGCCGGCCGTGCGCTGGTCGCCCGTGTCAATGGCCAGGCGATCGACCAGCGCATCGACCATCACCTTGTCGAGCCGGTGGCGTACCCGATCAGCGCGTGCCTCCCGCCCGAGCAGGGCGATGTCGAAGGTCACGCCGCGGTCGTCCACGGCTTGACCTGCTCGATTGGCGTCGCCACCAGCCGCGCGCTCGCCAGTCTCGGCAGCCGTGATGACGAAACGGCGCCAGCCTTGAGCGACCTCGTTCAACGTCGCCCCGAGTGGCAGGCCGCCGGGGCGTTCGGTGACGGTGACCGAACGCAGGGTCTCGTACGAGCTGGGGAGATGCACAGCTGTCGACAGCGAACGCAGGGCGACCGCCGCAAGGTTGGCTTGCTCGGCAAAGCGCTCGACGAACTGGAGGGCAGTCACGCGCACGACACGCCCGTCGGTAGCGCGTGACGACTCGTACAGTGCCAGCGCCTGGTTCGCCTGCAACACTCCTTCGACGATGCCGGCGACCGAGTCTTCGACGCGAAGTCCACGGTCAGAACGAACACCCATCAACGAGCTCGACACCCCGACCTGGACCGGACGACTCACGTCACGACCGGCAAGCGCATCGCGATACAGACGGGTGCAGCGATCCACGAGCGCCTGACGCACACTGAACGTCAACTGGTCGCGCTGCAAGTCGACCACGGACCCGAGCCCGACGACGTAGCAGCCGGGTGGCTCCGTGTCGGCTTCCGCACTGGGTTCGATGAATCGTGACGTTCCCACCGCCGTGGGAAAAAGCTCCACCTCGACCCACGAGGTGAGCAACCCGGCGAACTGCCGGTCGATGAATCGTTCCTGCCCGCCCAATTGCTCGTCGGCGAAGCCACCGATCATCAGCGGGTAGTCGGCGCCTCCCAGGCTGGCGTGAATGATCGAGATCTCGACGACGGGCTGGGTATCGACGCCCAGGTTCTCGCTCACGGGGTTCCGCCCACGAGCCGGGCGAACCGCGCCCGATCCACACCGCGCAGGTCGCCCAGGCCGTGCAGGACGTACAGGTTGACGAGCGTCAGCATGTACCCGTGCTCCAGGAGCGCTGTGGTCGTGTCGCGACCGAGCGGTGCCAGCGTCGTCGGCACACCCGACGTCGCTCGAACCCAGGTCTCCCACTCGGTGACCGTGTATCCGTGTTCGTCGAGAAATCGCCTGGCCTCATCGGCGCGGCGGGAACGGTCGTCGGCCGCGAAATCAGGACGTGAGCCAAATTGCTCAGCGATGTCGTACGGACTCGCCGAGATCTGCGCAAACGCGCCATCGGCGGTCTTGGCATCGCGGTCGCGGAACATTGCCGCTAGTGCCCGACGACGATGCGCGGTCGACACGTCGTACTGAACGGCCTTCGAGCGCAACACGCCGGCAAGTTCCAGGCGAAGCCCGCTGCCGGTGATGGGCTTGAGATCATTCCACCCGCCGGATGCGTTGACCACGAGCACCATCGCCGCCGGGTGAGGTTGCGCATCAGTCAGTGACGGCCACGATTTCTTCCGAGCGGCGAAGCCGTACTCCCATTCGTCGGCCATGTTGTCGTAGACCCCACCATCGACGAGCACCACCCGGCCCGTACCGTTCAGGCCGACC
>JAYTZE010000534.1:0-1407 GCA_043742385.1 Ilumatobacteraceae bacterium | reverse complement strand
GTGGTCGGCGGGGCAGCGTCGGCTTGTTTGGCCTCCAATGCTCGCGCATCGGCGGTTGCCAGCGATGCGATCGTGGCGAGAAACCCGGATGTCGCCAGCCCGGTGGCCAGGATGCGTCCGGCGGCGGCGACGTGGCGTCGGCGACTACCGAACAGCCGAACGCTCGTGTGGCGATCGACGACTTCAACAGTGGCTGTGGCCGCTGGTTCGATGACGATCCGGGCGCCCATCACGGGTGAACCCGTCGGTGGACTCCACGGTGACAATCGAGCGAGACGACTTGTGAGTGGTCCGCGAACAGGGGCAGACGGGGTGACTGGGGTACTCGCCGCGTTGCGCTTTCCGAGTTTTGCGAGCCTGGCAAGTTGTTGCTCGTTGAGTGTGGGCTTCGCCGCGCTCTCCACGACCGCAGCGGCAACCGCCGGTGGGGCCAGTGGAGCGGCGGTGGCGGTTGGGATCGCAGCGGCAGTCGGAGATGCCGCTGGGTTGCGCTTGCTCAGTCGGGCGAGGCGGGCGAGTTGCTGTTCGTTGAGTTCGCTCATTCGCAGTTCCACTTTCCATTGTCTTCAAGCTGCGGCTTCTCGCATCCGGGCGGGATCGGTGGAATCGGCTTGTTCGCCGGCCAATCTCTCGGAATGCGAGCCCCAGAAGCGACGGCGGCGGGAGGGGCGGTTGTTGTCGGTGGTTTGGGCGCCATCGTGGTTGGTGTTGTTGGCGCGGGGGTAGGCGCCGATGACGTAGATGGCGCGGGCTCGGGTGTCGGTGCAGTTTCGGGTGTCGCTTGTGGTGCAGGTGCCGTTTCTGGCGTGGGCGATGGCGCATTCGTGGTTGGGTTGGGCTCGACGTCGGGCGCTGCCACGTCGGGCTGTGCCGTGGCCAGTCCAGTCGGTGCCGCGACGCCTGAGGCTGCAGCGGGTGCGACCACGGCGTCGAGTGTCGGCGCTGCGGCTTGACTGGTGGGCACACTCGTCGACGAGCGAAGCACGATGTATTGATCGACGATTTCGAGTTGCTTGCCACCCATCGATTTCGGGGCTGCGCTAGCGAAGAGGCCTCCGCCTGCCGCGGCGATCGCCACGCATCCGAATCCGAACGTGGTTGTGGCTGAGACGATGTACGTAATCGCAAGACGGCGTTCCACACGTCACCCTTCTGTCATCATTTGTAATGACACGTCTTAAGTCGCCCGACGGATTTGGATCTAGATAACTCTCTGTTATCGGTTGCGCGAACCTGCTGCTCAAGGCCGTCTTTGTCAAGAAATGCACAACGTGATCGCCAGGCGGGCGACGTCAGTCGTCGACTTCAGATTCGTGCTCGTGATCTTCTGGCTCGCGCTCGTGCTGGTCGGAGTCGTGGTCTTGCTCGGCATCGCCTACGTCAGCGTCGGAGCCGCGTTCGCGGCCA
>JAYTZE010000533.1:0-3062 GCA_043742385.1 Ilumatobacteraceae bacterium | reverse complement strand
ACGACGACACGCCATGGCTGGCGATTGCCGCCACTGGGCGCGAACCGGGCGTCGTCGAGAATCGACGCGATCGTCGCGTTGTCGACCGGCTGATCAGTGAAGTCGCGACTTGAACCTGTGGTGCGCAGTGCCTGGGTGAGGTCCACTCAAACCTGGCTCTCGGCGACTTTGCGACGCACGACGTTGAGGGCCGACCCGGCTCTGAACCACTCGACCTGTTCGTCGCTGAACGTGTGCACGCCTTCGAACGCGATCACGGTGCCGTCGGGCTTGACGATCTCGCAGCGCATGTTGTGGCCGGGCTTCGGCGGGAGATCGAGCACGTTGATGCGATCGCTCTCGTCGATCAGGTCGTAGGTGTCGGGGTCGCCAAACGTCAAAGGCACCAAGCCCTGCTTCTTCAAGTTGGTCTCGTGAATGCGAGCGAAGCTGCGGGCCAGGATGACGACGCCGCCGCGAAAGCGTGGCTCCATCGCGGCGTGCTCGCGTGACGAACCCTCACCGTAGTTGCGGTCGCCAATCGCCACCCAGCGAACGCCCGACTCGCCGTACTTCTTGGCCAGATTGGGCAACGTGTCGGGACTGCCGTCGCGGAAATCGACTCCTTCACCGACCGGGCGGTCGTACGCGCTGACGGCGCCAAGGAACAGGTTGCCGCTGATGTTTTCGAGGTGGCCGCGATAGGCGAGCCATTTGCCCGCTGCCGAGATGTGGTCGGTGGTGCACTTGCCCTTGGCCTTCATCAGGATCGGCAGGTTGAAATAGTCGTTGCCGTCCCACGCAGGGAAGGTGCGCAGAAGTTGCAGCCGCTCGCTGGTCGGAGAGACCTCGACGAGCACGTCCGAGCCGTCGGCCGGGGGAGGGGTGAACGTGTTCTGCCCCGGGTCGTAGCCCTTGTCGGGCAGCACCTCGCCGACAGGAGCCTGCAGCAAAACTTCGGTGCCGTCGGGTGCAGTGATGGTATCGATGGTCGGGTCGAAGTCGAGGCGCCCGGCCAAGGCAAGGGCGATCACAGTGTCGGGTGATGTGACGAAACTGAGCGTGTTGGCGGATCCGTCGTTGCGCTTCGGGAAGTTACGGTTGAACGAGTTGACAATGGTGTTGGGCACACCGTTGGCCGACGCCGGGCGATCCCATTGGCCGATGCAGGGCCCGCACGCATTCGCCAGCACGGTGGCACCGATGGCCTCGAGATCGGCCAGCAGACCATCGCGCTCGATCGTCGCCCGAGTCTGCTCCGACCCAGGCGTGATCAACAGGTCTGTCTTCACCCTGAGGCCGCGGGCCGAGGCCTGGCGAGCGATTGACGCGGCACGGGTGATGTCCTCGTAGGAACTGTTGGTGCAACTGCCGACGAGTGCGGCGGAGATCTCGAGGGGCCAATCATTGGCGCGCGCTTGTGCCCCAACCGCGGCGCCGACGCGGTTGGCCCGGTCGGGGGAGTGTGGGCCGTTGATCAAGGGCTTCAACTCGTCGAGGTTGATCTCAATCAACTGGTCATAGAGAGCACCGTCGTCGGGTCGGAGGTCGCTGGTGACCTTGTCGGCAGCGTCTGCGATGGCCTCACGCCCGGTCGAGTTCAGGTACATCGCCATGTTGTGGTCGTAGCCGAAGACGCTGCATGTGGCCCCGATTTCGGCCCCCATGTTGCAGATGGTGGCCTTGCCGGTCGCTGAGATGGTGTCGGCGCCTGGACCGAAGTACTCGACGATCGCGCCGGTACCTCCCTCGACGGTCAGCACCCGGGCAACCTCGAGAATGACGTCTTTGGGCGCTGACCAGCCGCTGAGCGCGCCGGTGAGTTTGACACCGATCACCTTTGGCCAGCGAACGTTGAAGGGAAAGCCGGTCATGACATCGACCGCATCGGCCCCGCCGACACCGATCGCGACCATGGCGAGGCCGCCGGCGTTTGGCGTATGGCTGTCGGTACCGATCATCATCCCGCCCGGGAAGGCGTAGTTCTCCAGTACCACCTGGTGGATGATGCCGCTGCCAGGTCCCCAGAAGCCGATGCCGTACTTGGCGCTGACCGATCGCAGGAAGTCGTACACCTCCTTGTTGGTGTCGATGGCCACATCGAGGTCGATACGGGCGCCGACTTTGGCCGAGATCAGGTGATCGCAGTGCACCGTGCTGGGTACGGCGGTGGTGGGCAGGCCGGCGGTCATGAACTGCAGCAGCGCCATCTGGGCGGTGGCGTCCTGCATGGCCACGCGATCGGGGTGGAAGTCGTTGTACGTTCCGCCCCGCTCGACGGGAGCCGCCGGGTCGCCCAGATGGTTGAGCAGGATCTTTTCGGTCAGCGTCAGCGGGCGCCCGAATCTTGTGCGACCCGCCGCGCAACGAGCGGTGAGATTCTCGTACACGCCTTGCACCAGTTCGATTGGCGTTCCTGCGGTGACCGACATGGCTGCTCCTTGAAATCACTCGCAAGGGTGCTCCTTGCAATTCGTTCAGATGTAGACAAGCATAATACAAGTGAATTCACTGGCGGAAGCCCGCGATTGACGTGCGGACGATCCGATATCAAGAAATCGCCCAAGTATTGCGGCAGCGCATCGCCGCGGTGGGAGCCGGACACGTTCTGCCGAGCGAGAGTGACCTGTCGGCCGAATTCGGGGTCAGCCGCGTGACGGTTCGCCGGGCACTGGAGACGCTGCGCGACGAGCACCTCGTCGAGTCGCGGCAAGGGTTCGGGTGGTTCTCGGCTACTGCGCCGTTGCAGCAGCGCCTCACACAGCTCGAAACCATCGAGCGCCAACTCGAAGAGCGCGGCATCCATCCGCAGCGCCAGATCGTCGAGTTCGCCTTCGTGGCCGCACCCGCGCACGTAGCGGAAGCACTTGGCTGCGATCAAGTGCTGCGAGTGAAACGGGTCAACCGCGCGGATGGCGAACCTTTTGCCGTCGTGACGGTGTGGTGCCCGGCCGAGCTCGGGCAGAACATGAGCCGGCGCGATGTCGAGCGTCAACCGTTCTACGAGCTGCTGGGCGTGGCCCTGCGCGGCGCAACGCAAACAATCGGCGCAGCCTCGGCCAACGCGCAGGACGCAGCGCTGC
>JAYTZE010000532.1:0-1409 GCA_043742385.1 Ilumatobacteraceae bacterium | reverse complement strand
CCTCGACGACTCGACCGCCTGCGATCGCGACATCGACGCGACGCTCGCCGGTTTGGTCCAGCGCGGTGCCGCCCCGAAGCACGATGCGAGTCATGATGCGTCACCTTTCAGGTCGCTGCCCGATCCAAGGAGATGAAACAGCACTGCCATCCGTACCGCGACCCCGTTGGTGACCTGATCGAGGATGACCGAGCCAGACAGCTCGGCGGGATCGACGACCATCTCGACGCCTCGATTCATCGGACCGGGATGCATCACTAATGTTCGCGGCGACAGGCGTGCCGCGCGATCGGCGGTGAGGCCGTACATCGACGAGTACTCGCGCAGGCTGGGTAGCAGAGCGTCGTCCATCCGCTCGCGCTGCACCCGCAACAGGTACAACACGTCGAGATCGGGCAACACGGCATCGAGGTCGTGCGAGACCTCGACCGGCCAGCCATCGAGCGACGGGGGCAGCAATGTGGGCGGAGCCACCAACGTGACCTGAGCGCCGAGTGCGGTGAACGCCTGCACATCGCTGCGGGCGACCCGGCTGTGCTTGATGTCGCCGACGATGGCGATCCGCAGCCCGTCGAAACCATCGCGACGATTGAGATTGGTGCGGACGGTGTAGCAGTCGAGCAGCGCCTGCGTGGGGTGCTGGTGCCAGCCATCGCCGGCATTGATGATGCTGGCGGTTGTCCAGCGAGTGATCATCTGTGGCGCGCCACTCGACTTGTGACGCAACACGAACGCGTCGACCCCCATTGCGGCGATGGTCTCGATGGTGTCGCGCAGGCTCTCGCCCTTGTTGACGCTGCTCGACGACACCGCAAAGTTCATCGTGTCGGCGCTGAGCCGTTTCGCCGCCGTGTCGAAGCTCGTGCGAGTTCGAGTGGAATCCTCGAAGAACACACTGACGACGTTCTTGCCGCGCAACGCCGGCACCTTCGGAATCTGTCGCTGCGAGATCTCGACCATGTGATCGGTGAGCTCCAGCAGAGCGTGGATGTCGGCGGCCGACAGGTCGGCAATCGAGAGCAGGTGCTTCATGCGATCACGACGCCCTGCGCACTGACCTGCACGTCCTCGTCGCCCGACGTCGGCAGGTTCTTGCCGACATAGTCGGGGCGAATTGGCAGTTGCCGGTGACCGCGATCGACGATCACGGCCAGCTGCACTGCGTGCGGCCGTCCGTAGTCGTTCAGCGCCTCGAGCGCGGCTCGGACGGTGCGGCCGGTGAAGAGAACGTCGTCGATCAACACGACCGTCGTGCCATCGAGCGATACCGGGATCGCGGTGACGTGTCCAGGCACGATCGGCCGCAGGCCGACATCATCGCGATGGAAGCTGACATCGAGCGAACCGACCGGCACGGGTGAGCCGATCCCGGCGAGTACCGCGGCGAGTTCGTCGGCGATCCACACGCC
>JAYTZE010000531.1:0-1409 GCA_043742385.1 Ilumatobacteraceae bacterium | reverse complement strand
CCAGCCTTTTCGTGGCTGAACTCACTCGCCGCGGCCGTCGGATCGTCGAGCAAACCTTGGATGCCGTCGCTGAGCACCTGCCATGCGGCTGCAGGATCGTCGTCGAGCAGCGGACCCTTCGGAAGATCGACCGCCGCTCCCGAACTCAGGAACGCTGGGATCCACTCGACCATGTGGTGCAGCACATCGCGGGCGACCCATCCGTCGCAGGGCGCAGGATTGTTCCAGGCGTGTTCTGGTACCGAAGTGGCCACCTGGGTCAGTTGGCCGGCGACCCGGCGGTAGCGCTCGGAGATCTCACTCATGACTTGATTCCTCCCCTAGCGTCGGCATCGATGAACACGTTCGAACCGCGCATGCGCTGGCAGGTGCAGCCTGGCGATTTCTTACTACAGGTTGCCCACACCGCCGAACTCGACGCATCGGTGTTAGCACGGAGTCGAACGCTGCTCGATGTCGTGTTCGATGGCACGATGACCGATCACGATTGGGAGCATGCACTCGGCGGCGTGCACGCAATCGCGTGGCATGGCACGTCGGTCATTGGCCATGCGTCAGTCGTGCAACGTCGCCGCCTACGACATCGGTGCGCTCGGCGCAAGCGACGATGCGGTCAGCTTGTACGAACATCGAGGGTGGGTCAAATGGCTCGGCCCGACGTCGGCGCTCACCCTCACCGGAATCGGTCGAACACCCGACGAGGACGGCGGCATCTACGTGCTACCCGGCGCCACAGCACTCGACGTCACAGGCGGGCTCACCTGCGACTGGCGAGACGGAGACCAGTGGTAAGGGACCAATCCGACTTGATCTCCACCGGTTGTCGTCCGATATCTTCTTGGCCGCGATGGTTCGAGAGGAAGCTCAGTGGGTACCAGGGCAACAATGTCTGAATCGTCGCTGCTTGGTTCGCGGCGGTGGTCACTTCGATTGGCGGTCGCAACGGTGGTGTTCGCGGCATCCCTGCCGGTGGCAAGTTCGAGCCACGTAGCGATCGCCGCGACTCCCCCGACCGATGCACCTCCTGTATCGCTGCTCGGCGATTCGACGATGGCTGGCATGGCCTGGAACTCGAGCACCGGCAACGACGCGCGCGACATTGTCGGCAACTCGTACCGGCTGACGTTCGATGCCGAAAGTTGTCGACGCCTCGTCAACGCCAGCTGCCGCGGGCGATTCGGCTACGCCCCGATGAGTGTGCTGCCACTCATGAGGAACACATTGCACGGACGACTCGGCGAGGCAATGGTCGTGATGGCAGGCTACGACGACTCGTCGATTGCCAACGCTGTAGATCTGGTGATGGCCGAGGCCGAGGCACAGGGTGTCACGCGAGTGCTCTGGCTGACATATCGAACGAACACGGCGTACGTACTACCGGGAGGTCTCCCGGCCACGAACCTGTACCA
>JAYTZE010000530.1:0-1412 GCA_043742385.1 Ilumatobacteraceae bacterium | reverse complement strand
CCGCTGAAGGCAGACCGGCGCCGATGACTCGCGCCAGACGCTCGAGCTCTGCGTTGGGGATCGCGTTCCAATCCAACACCAACTCGGTCAGCTTCTCTGCCCAGGTGACCCACACACCGTTCAGCGAGAACGGCTTGGCGAACCAGCCCCACTCGGAGTTGACGAAGCAGAGGGCCGCGTGAACCGGCACGCGATCGAGCCCGTTCTGAGCGAGCACATTCTCGACGGCAGTCACATGCCGATCGATCCCGTCGACCAGGCTGGTGCGGTCGCGGCCAGCCACATACAACCGCTCGTCCATCTTGAACCAACCGCCGACATCACGCCGCTCGACGCGCCCGTCGTACTGGTTGGCAGCGACCACCACCCACACACCCGACGGGGCCACCACGACGTGGTCGATGTGGCCTCGGGTGGCCGGAACCTTTCGGTCGTCGAGCACCACCGCGCGCGTGCCGAGCTCGGTGTGCAGATGGACCGACAGCATGCGCTCACGCTGCACGCGCTCGGCTCCATCGTTCGACGGTTCCGAGTCGCTGAAGAATCTAGCGACCCGGGCAATGCGGCTGGTCGACCGCCGTTCGACCAGCACATCAGGGCGCCGGCACGTGCTGCACACGGCCGCTTTCGCGTCGGAATCCCACCCCGCCTCCGTCCCAACGGGCAACGCTCTGCCGCAAGAACGACAGGTATCGGCCCGATGGAGGGCGACGAACTTCGTAGGCATGCACAGGTATCGGTCCCTGCGACCAGTGCTTGAGATCCACACCCCAAATTGGGCCATTCGGACTCCCTACGGAGGTCTGACGAACCGCAGGTGGCACACTGGTTGCGATGAGAATCGAGCGTCAGCGGCTCGGGTGGTGGTCGTGCGCAGCCGCGGCGGTGTGCTTCGGTGCAGCGACACCCGCCACCAAACTCATCATCCGCGACGCAGGTCCATTGACGTTGGCGGGGTTTCTCTACCTCGGCGCGGCGATCGCTGTGCTGCCGTTCCAGCGACGCGAGCACCGCGATACGAATGCACCGCATCGTCGCGGCCTGCTGATGTTGACCGTCGCCCTCGGCGGTGGCGTTGCCCCAGTGCTGCTGCTCCTCGCCTTGGATCGCGCAACAGCCGGCACCGTCTCGCTGCTGTTGAACCTGGAACTCGTCGCCACCGTCATCGTTGCAGGCGTCTTTCTCCACGAACACATCGGCCGGCGCACCGTCATCGGTATCGGTCTCGTGGTCGCCGGTGGCGTGATCGTCACCGGCTTCGGAGGGACACAACTCGCCCTCGGCGCTCTTCTGGTGGCCGGCGCGTGCGTGTGCTGGGGCATCGACAACGCCATCACGGCAAGTCTCGACCGCTACAGCCCGGCCACCATCACGGTCACCAAAGGCATCGTCGCCGGCACGGTCAACTTGGT
>JAYTZE010000529.1:0-3070 GCA_043742385.1 Ilumatobacteraceae bacterium | reverse complement strand
CCTCGGCGCGATCCACCTGGCTGAGCAATGCCACAGTGACCTCGGTTCCATACGGGACTCGGCTGGCCAGGCATGCCGCGGCAGGTTTGTCCCAGGTGCGCAAGCCGAGGGCCAGCGATGCGGCACGTACATCGGCCTTGGTGAAGCCAGCGGTCACCAAGGGAAAGGCAGCGCCGGCCTGACTCGCGGCTCGTTGCCCCGGGCGATGGTCGCCGAGATCGTCGAGATTGACGCCGAGCACCACTGTCGCCCCGGTGGCGTCGGCGATCGGCCCGACAACGTCCATCAACTCGGCCTTGCAGTGATAGCAGCGGTCGGTGTCGTTGATGCGATAGGCGGCGCGCTCCATCTCGTGAGTGATGACCGGCGTCCAGCGCAGGCCCCACTCCTCGGCAAGGGCGCGGCAATCGACTTCCTCGTCTCCGGCAAGCGATGGCGACACTGCGGTGACGGCATGGGCATCGTCGGCCAGTACCCGATGTGCCACGGCTGCAAGGAACGCACTGTCGGCTCCACCGCTGAACGCAACGACGACACGGCCGAGACGGCGCAGTTCGAGCTGCAGCGCGTCGATCTTGTCGTCGATCAGACTCCCTGGCACACAGCCGACGCTAGCGGCCGTGACGGCAGATGATGCTGAGTGCAAATCCTCGGAGATCCCGGACTCGATGGGGCAGGATGTTGTCCGTGGCCATCATCGAGGTTGGCGATCTGTCCAAGACTTTCACGGTCCCTGTGCGCGAGCAGGGTCTGCGCGCCTCGATCCGCAGCCTCGTGCACCGCGAGACCAAGGAAGTCACTGCGGTCGACTCGGTGTCCTTCACGATCGAACCGGGCGAAGTCGTCGGCTTCCTCGGCCCCAACGGTGCAGGCAAGACGACCACACTGAAAATGCTGTCGGGCCTGCTGCACCCGAGCGGTGGCCAGTGTCGAGTACTGGGCTTCGAGCCGAAAGGACGACCCGCTGAGCTGCTGCGCCAGATCACACTGGTTATGGGCAATAGGAATCAACTGCAGTGGGACTTGCCCGGGCTCGACTCGTTCGAACTCAATCGGGCGGTGTATCGCATTCCTCGCCCTGAGTTCGTCGCGCTGCGCGACGAGTTGATCGAACTGCTCGACATCGGCGACCTCGTCACAAAGCCCGTTCGCAACCTGTCGCTTGGCGAGCGGATGAAGATGGAAGTCGCCGGCGCCCTGTTGCACCGGCCACGGGTGCTGTTCCTCGATGAGCCGACGATCGGGCTCGACATCACGATGCAGCGGCGCATCCGCAGCTTCATCGCCGACTACAACAACCGCTACGGCGCGACCGTGATCCTCACGAGTCACTACATGGCCGATGTGCAGGCGCTGTGCAAACGCGTCATCGTCATCCACCACGGACGGTTGGTGTTCGACGGTGACCTGTCGACCTTGTCCGAGCGGTTCACGACACAACGCACGATCACTGCCCGCCTTGCCGACGGCGAGGAGATCACCATCCTCGCCGCGCGCGCCGACACCGCCTCGGCAACCGCCCGTCTGCTGGCCGAACACGACGTCGTCGACCTGACCATCGAAGACCCGCCAATCGACGATGTCATCGAGCAGTTCTTCGCCGACTCCCACGACGCGCCGTGATCGCTCTGTACACCGCACACATGCGGGCGTGGATGCTGCAGCAGTTCCAGTACCGCGCTGCCAACTACTTCTACATGATCGGAATGATTGCCGAGCCCGTGGTCTATCTCGTCGTCTGGTCGACCATCGCCCGGGCTCAGGGCGGGTCGATCGACGGGCTGACGCCTGGTGGATTCGCCGCGTACTACATCGTGTGGACTCTCGTGCGCAACATGAACATCGTGCTGACTCCGTTCGCATGGGAGGAACGGATCAAGGACGGAACGTTCGCCACTCAGCTCATGAAACCGGTTCATCCGATCCACGAAGACCTTGCAGGATTCATGGGCTGGAAACTGGTCGTGCTGCTGCTGTGGATTCCGATCGCGATCGTGCTGGTGGTGCTGTTCCGCCCAACGCTGAGCCCGACCTTGCTGCAGTGCGTGGTGTTCTTCTTTGCAATCTGGGGTGCATTTCTCATTCGGGCGATCATGCAGTGGTCGTTGGGTCTGATCACGTTCTGGACGACCCGCGTCGCAGCGATCTTCGAGGCGTACTACCTGAGCGAGATGCTGCTGTCGGGCCGGGTGTTTCCGCTGGTGCTGATGCCCAAATGGTTCCAAACGTTGACGTGGTACTTCCCGTTCCGGTGGTCGTTCAGCTTTCCGATCGTCGCGCTCACGGGGCCAATCGAAAGTCGCGACCTTTTCATCGGACTCGGCATGCAAGTGGCGTGGATCCTGTTCAGTGTCGGGCTGCTCTATCTCGTCTGGCCGCGCGCTGTGCGCCGCTTCAGTTCGGTCGGCGGATGAACGTAGCCGGCAACAAGCATCGCGGCGGACGCGTTCGGCTGACTGCCACGTTCCTGCGGGTCGGCGTGATGAACGAGCTGCAGTACCGCATCAACTTCTTCCTGCAACTCATTCAGTCGCTGCTCACCGTCGGCACGGGTCTGATCATCCTGGCGGTGGTGTTCTCGAAGACCGACGAACTCGCTGGATGGGACCGGCCGCAACTGCTCGCAGTGATGGGAGTGTTCACCCTTGTCGGCGGTGTCATCCGCACCTTCATCCAACCGAACATGCAGCGCGTGGTCGAGGATGTTCGCGAGGGAAAGCTCGATTTCGCATTGACCAAGCCAGCGGATGCTCAGCTGTTGGTCAGCATCCGCGATGTTCGCTTCTGGCAACTCACCGACGTGCTGGTCGGCGTGGCGGTGCTCGTGGTCGCGTTGGTGCAGATGAGCTCGACAACACAATGGCGACACGTGGTCGCGTTCGTCGGCTTGTTGCTCGGCGGGCTGGTGTCCATCTACTGCTTCTGGCTGATGCTTGCCTCCGCGTCGTTCTGGCTGGTGCGGATGACCGAGGTGCAGGAATTGTTCGACGGCGTCTTCCGCGCCGGCCAGTACCCGGTGGGGATCTACCCCGGTTGGCTGCGGTACGGGTTGACGTTCATCATCCCGCTC
>JAYTZE010000528.1:0-6043 GCA_043742385.1 Ilumatobacteraceae bacterium | reverse complement strand
ATCTTCCGCCGACGCCCGAAGTCGGCGATGGCCGGCGAACGCCCCTGGACCGCAACGGCGGGTGGCAAGAAGCGTCCGAAGCGCAAGGGCATTGCGCGATTCATCGGCCCGGTCCGTCGGGTCGGCGGGATCGTATTGCTCGTCCTCGGCATTCTCTACGGCATCTACGCGCCATTCCGCACCTGGGTGCACGACACGTACGGCTCCGGCAAAGACAAGGTGATGTCGATCATCCGTCCCCAGTTCGATCAGGTCACCGCAGGGCCGGGGACCACGTCGAACGAGGTGGCTCCGCTCGATCCTGAGCACCCAGCAGCGCTGTCGACCGACGGCTTCAAGAACACCTACTGGATCAGTGCCCCACCGAGTGAAGGCTTCCGGCCGGAAATCGACGTGGCCCTGACCGAACAGGTCGACTTGGCCAAGGTCATCGTCCGCACCGGTGCCTCCGACGACTTCCAGGGGCACCATCGACCGAAGACGATGTTGTTCATCTTCGATACGGGTGCGTCGGACGAAGTCGAGCTGAAGAACACGCCCGAACCGCAGACACTCACGATCGACAACGGCGGCGGTGTGCAGCGCTTCAAGATTGCCATCACCAGTGTGTACGAGTCGATCGATGGAACAGACATGGCGCTGACCGAGATCGAATTCTTCAAGAAGAAGTGACCGATCAGTGACCATTCGCATGGAGTTCGATCTCAGCGACGCCTACAACCGCATCGTTGACACGTGGTATCCGGTGTTTGCAGGGACGAGCCAGAGCATGCCGATCGCCGCGTGCGCATACCCGATCAACATGGGCGAGCACATGATCGCGTCGATCCGCGACGACGTGCTGCCGGAGGACTACCACCTGCGGTGGCAGATGGCCATGAGCACGGCACCGACCACGGCTGAGGGCGAGTACCACCTCTACTGCAACTGGCAAGGTCGGGCTTGGCAGCACGACGAGGATCGCTACCTGTTCATCGAGAACGCTGTCGGCTGGATCGACTGGCTCGGAATCGATGGCATCGGACAACTCGATGTGCAGGTCGCGTTCGGCCGCCCGTACTTCGACGCCAACATCGCGTCGATGACGGTCGACTTCCTCGTGTCCGAAACTGATGCCGAAGGCACACAGATTCGCGAAACGCACCGCCCCTTCCAAATCCACGCCGACGGTCGCCGCGAACCGCTCTTTTGACGATCACCCCGCCGCCAACATTGTCGCTGCCGACATGCTCAGCGTGTTCGCAGCGACAATGATCCAGGGCTCAGGCCACTCCGAGTTCGTCCATCATCTCCTGCCACGAGCGCCGCACCCGCTCGGCCGATGCCTTGTCGCTCGATTGCTCGAGCGATTCGATCTGAATCCGCCACAACGCGTCTGCATAGCGGTCGACTGTCAGGCCCCGCTCCGACATCCGCGTCGCCTCCTGCGGAAGGCCCAGCTTCATCGCCGCCTCGCCGGCAATCGTGCATGCCCGGACCATGTCGAGTCGCAGGGCTTCTCGAGGGCCGACAACCCATTCGGCTGGTCCCTCGTCGAGCAGCAGGTCACCGCGATACACCTCGGCGGCGCGCATTGCGGCATCGAATGCCCCTCGTTGCTCGCCCCTCGCTACGGCCGATGCAGCTGACGCCAACCACACCTGGAAGGAACGCACGTCGCAGAAGGCGTCGGGGCTCATCTCCAACTGGTACGCGTCGCCCTGTCGGGCGATACCGGGTGAAGGTCGATCCGGCAATACCTTGCGCAGAGATGACACTGCGACCTGCAGGCTGTGCAGCGCTGCGTCGGGATCGACGTCGGGCCACAGTGACTCCATCAACACCTCGCGGTGAACCGGTCGACCAGCGTGCAGTGCCAGCAGTCGCAAGACCGACAGCGCTCTCGGTCGCACCGCAGACAGATCGACCGGTGCGCCGGCGATGACAAACTCGAATGCATCAAAGCAATAGACACGCATAGAAACAGTCACCTTCGGACCGGTGCGAGCGCCACGAGAGCTGGGAAGGTCGCCACGCAATTGGCCGACGAGCGTCACCATCGCAGCGGCGCCGAGTTCGGTGAAGGCTTTCGCTGCGTTGTCGAACGTCGCCGACGCATCGTCGGAGCGCAAGACATGGCCGACACCCTCGAACAGCACCGCGATGGCCGCGCCCCACGGGTCGGCATCGCGGCTGCAATCCTCCTGCACCGCTTTCGCAGCATCGCAGCCATCTGCTTGCGAAGTCAGCGCCAGTGACGCCCGCGCCATGCGTGCCGCCCACCCGAGGCCACAGCGCTCGACGACCGACGCGACCTTCTCGATCCGCGCCGGCTCCAACGGAGGGCCTCCGTTGTGTGCGGCGGCCAGGCCGTCCGCTAGGACGACGGCAAACTCGGCGATCGCCGCCGAACGGCTGTCGGCCAGCGGATGACGTAACACCTCCGACAAGATCTCACTCGCCGCCTCCGGCTGGTTGGCGATGAGGAAGGCCAGCCCTTGCCCCAGCACAGCGCGTAGTTCGTCGGGCTCGAGGCCATCGACATTGCTGAGTGGCATCGACGCCGGCGGCGCGACATCGCCCTCAGCGGTTTGCGCGGCTCGGCGAAGCGTTCCCAACCACCCGGCGGGAATTGGTGCATGCGGATCCGCCCATCCGGCAAGCGTGGTGCGTTCCTCTTCGCACGTGCGGGCCACGGTGTCGATCGCCGCACCGGCCGCAGCTCGGTCATAGTCCCGCAACGCGGCGCCGAGGCGCCCATTGACCGTTCGCTCGCGGGCACGTGCCAGCAACAGGTACGGATCGTTCTCGACGATCGGTGAAGGAACGAGTTCGATCCACGCGTCGCCGGCGACGGGACCGAGCAGCGATGGATGAGCTATGCGATGGACGACCAGGCGACTGACGGCAGGCCAGTGACCGGCGCGACTGTAAGCGTGCAGCGCATCGTCGATCCTCTCCTCGGCTTCGAGAAGTTCGCCAACCCTCCGATGGTGGGCCGCCGCATCGGCGCTACCGCGTCGTTGCTGCAAACACGCATCGAGATGGGCGCGCAACACCTCGTGATAGCGGTAGGTGCCGCGCTGGTCGACAGCAATTGTGAAGAGCTGGTTGTGCTCGAGGTGCTCAAGCACCGCGGCGCCGTCAGAACGACCCGTCAGCTTGTCGCACAGCGCACCGGTGAGCACCGGAAGTGCCGATGTCTCGATGAGGAATGACTGCAGATCGGCCGGCAAGCCTGCCAGGACATTGCGTGCCAGGTAGTCGCGTCCGACTCGTGTTGCGCTGAGCTCGCCGATCAGCCGGCGCCTGGCGTCGAGCGGCTGATCGCGTGCCGCCAGGTTGTACAGCTGCAGCCCGGCTGCCCAACCCTCGGTTCGATGGATCAACATCGCCACGTCGGTGGGCCCGAGAATCATGTCGTAGTGATCGCGAAACAACCGGTCGGCCTCCCACGTGCGAAATCGCAAGTCGCCGGCGGTGATCTCGAGCAACTCGTCGCCAAGCAGGAGTCGGCTGATGTCGAACTCGGGATGGCTGCGGGTGCCGGCGGCGATCGCCAACTTCGCCGGCTGCCGGTCGATGAGACGACCGAGCTCGGACTCGGCAAGCGTTGAGGCGATCACGTGCAGGTCGTCGATGACCAAGGCAACGCGTTCACCTGGCCAGGCGTCGATGCCGGCGGCGAGCGTCGCCGGCGACGAGGCATCGAGTTGCACGCCGATCGCGTCGCCAACGACCCTCGCAATCTGGGCGAGGCATCCATCAGGCGCTATCTCGAGTTGATCGGCAGCGCACCAGGCGACCGGCGCAGCTCGCGCCGCGAAGTGTCGCAATGCCGTGGTCTTGCCGGAACCGGCTGGGGCCACGACCAGCGTCAGGCGAAATTGCCACAGTTGATCGATGAGTGCGTCGACTCGTTGGCGCGACAGGGTCCCGTGCGTTCGACCACCGGAATTTCTGGTCCTCGGCGCGACACTCATGGCCGTCCCTTCGCACTGCTTCGCAGCCGGAGCGCACCGTATCGCATGTCTTTGGCCTTGTCCACGGACCGTGGTCGATCACCCACAGAGACATGAGTTCCGCAGAACCCAGCGAGATACGTCTTCCGTCAGGCGGTTTGGGTTTGCATTTGACCGGGACTGCTGATGGTGATCACTCCGCCCCATGCGCATTGGCACGTACACGAGTTCGTCAGCGCCGGCGCATTGTTGATCTGCACCGTCGGTGAACCGGGCTTCCACGGCGTGGTCACAGGTAGGCACGGTTGCGGTGTCAGCACACCCAACGCGGCAGATGTGGCTGCAGCGACCTGCGGATTCGACAATGTGATGCACATCCCGAACGGCATGATGTTGACGTTCGGAGCGAAGTCCTGAATCGTCGCAGCCATCTGGCCGCCGGCCTGAACCGGGCGACCCTTCGGCACAACGGTCAGTGCCGACGGAGCCACGCCAAAGCTGCACATCATCTGCGCCGTACCAACAACCTGTACTGCCATGGCACCAACGATAGGTGGAGTCCCAGCTGGCGTGACCGGTGTCGGGCGAAGTCGTCGGGGCACGCTGAGCTGCACGTTCGGGCATCTCCGCACGAACGTCATGGATCGATATCGTCGGCCTCCCAAGAATCTGGCTCCGCGTGTTCGCCAGTCGCGATGCTCAGCGTCAGCTCCTAGAACGGCTGTCGTTCAGTGGGCTTACATAGAGCTTGATGTTGCCGCGAGGCGAATCGATTGAGCGCTCATATTCTCGAATCTGGCGGGGCCGGGGGCGGCCGACTCGGCTGTGGAGCAGCGAGTGAGCATCGGCTTAGGCTTGCCATGGCCGGGACAGGCACAGCCACCACCGCCGAGCGACCAGTGAGTACATCGCCTCGACGGGGTGCGACCCGTCGAACAACATGCTCGGCAATGGTTAGCGGTGCGCCATCTTCTCGACAGCGGCGACGTCGAGCACCTGGATCGCACCTCGCTCGAGGCTGAGAATGTTGTGGCGCACACCGTGCTGCAGCACGCGGTTGACGGTCTGGCGAACTGTGCCCGCCGCATGGGCCAGATCATCTTGCGACATCCTGATCGGCTCGTTCTCATACGCAGTTGCCAACACTGCGAGCCGCCGCCAGACGCGAATCTCGGCCGGCAACAACATCTCGACGACCAATTCGCTGGTGCGAATGACCCGCTCCGCCAACGCCATGACCAGGAATCGATCGACGCCCGGATGGCGTGCGCGCACCTGCTCGAAGTCGTGGCGGTACAGGGCCATCGTCTCGGAGGCTTCCAGCGCACACACGCGACCGGTGCGCACTCTGTCGGAATGCACCAATGCCAGTTCGCCGAAGAACTCCCCGGGTTGGATCACGCGCAGCGAGATGGTGTGACCGGCCATGGTCGTGACCTGTACGTCGAGGCGACCTGATTCCACCAGGTAGAGACAATCACCGTGATCACCGTCGTTGAAGACCGCCTGGCCGCGCTTGTATCGGCGGGGACGCAGATGGGCGACCAATGCCTCACGCTCGGCCGGTTCAAGGGCGTCGAATAGTGACGAATGACCGGCAGGAGTAGTAGTCATCGTGAAACATCCCCCACGTTCGGATCATAGGTGTCGCTGCCTGCAGGAACAGGGTCCGAGCGTGACGTACGTCACTGCGGAATCGACTCGCCTACGACAGTGTGCGGCACCCGATTGCGGCATCGTCGGCCACGTCTCATGAAAGGGGAACACGATGCTGCTGTTTTCACGCCTCATCACACTCACCGGTAGTCCGCGCAAGGCGATGCCTTGGGCGGTGGGGATCACCGAGTACGTCAACGCCCACAGCTCGTTGTCGGTCACGTGTTGGGCCGGCAGTTTCGGCTACCCGATCGGTACGGTTGCCTGGAGCTCGATGGTCGAGTCGCAGGCCGCGCTCGCTGCCGGAACGGCCGGGTTGCTCGCCGATGGCGATTATCTCGACATGATCGAGTCGGCCGCCGACCTGGTCAGTTCACCAGGACAGGACTCGCTACGCGAGGTCATCTACGGCACACCCGGCGAGCCGCCGGCAATCGGGTCCATCG
>JAYTZE010000527.1:0-12406 GCA_043742385.1 Ilumatobacteraceae bacterium | reverse complement strand
CCTCCGGTGCCGTCAGGTAGGGCAACGATCCACACGGGAGTGGCCACGGCATCGCCGTTCCTGCGAAAAGTCGTCAGCAGCACATACGTCTCGTCGGTGATGGCCACTTCTGAACGCTACCAAGGCCACCATCGACGCCGCTCCAGGTAGCGTCGCCCCGCGTGACCGACACCCACTCCGACCCAGCCACTGGCTTGAGCAGCGCAGAGGTGGCAGACCGGGTCAGCCGGGGCCTCACCAACTTGGTGCCCAACGCGCCAACTCGAACGGTCGGACAGATCGTGCGCGGCAACGTCCTATCACCCATCAACCTCATCGTCGCCATCTTGGCGGCACTGGTAATCGCTGCCGGCTCACCCAAGGACGCGTTGTTCGGTGGAGTCATTGTTGCCAACAGTGTGATCGGTGTAGTGCAAGAGCTCCGCGCCAAGCGGGTGCTCGACCAGCTGCGCGTGGTCAACGCGCCACGCGCCCACGCCGTGCGCGACGGCGCCGTCACCGAACTGCAGGTGCACGAGTTGGTGCTCGACGATGTGGTGGAGCTGCGCACCGGCGCGCAACTGGTCGCCGACGGTGTGATCTTGACGCACGAGAACCTGGAGATCGACGAGTCGTTGCTCACCGGTGAGGCCGACCCGGTCGTGAAGGCCGAAGGCGACGACGTACTGAGCGGCAGCGCGGTGGTGGCGGGTACTGGCCGAATGGTGGTGACGAAGGTTGGCGCCCAGAACTATGCGGTGAAACTCGCCGAGGAGGCTCGCCGCTTCACTTTGGTCAACTCCCCGCTGCGCAACGATGTGAACCGCATCGTCACGTGGGTGGGCTACCTCATCATCCCAGTCGGGCTGCTCCTCGCAAGTAGTCAGTTCCTGCGCCGCGACGAGGGCTGGCGGCAATCGGTCATCAGCACCGTCGCCGGCCTCGTGGGCATGGTGCCGGAAGGTCTGGTCTTGCTCACCAGCGTCGCCTTCGCCGTCGGAGTCGTGCGACTCGCTCGCCAGCGTTGCCTGGTGCAGGAACTTCCTGCCATCGAGGTGCTCGCCCGCGTCGACGTGCTCTGCGTCGACAAGACGGGCACGATCACAGAGGGGTCGATGAACCTCGCGGAAGTGGAGCCGCTCGATCACGCCGACCGCGCTGTCGTCGACGCCGCGCTGACCGCGCTTGCGCAACTCGACCCCGACCCGAACGCGACATCGCGCGCACTGCAGCGCGCCTACACCGATGCAAGCACCTGGACGACGACGGGCCGCGTGCCTTTCTCGTCGGCGCGCAAGTGGAGCGGGATGAGCTTCGCCGACCACGGCAGCTGGGTGCTTGGTGCCCCGGAGAACGTGCTGACGTCGGGGTACGCCGGCGACCTGCGCGACAACGTGGAGTCGCATGCGCTGTCGGGCCAACGAGTGCTGGTGCTGGCCAAAGCCGAGGGCACGTTCACCGACGGGCCCGAGGCCAAGCTCCCCGCTGTCACTGCGATTGCGCTCGTGCTGCTCGAAGACATCGTGCGCAGCGATGCACCGGCCACGTTGGCCTACTTTGCCGAGCAGGACGTGGCGATGAAGGTGATCAGCGGCGACAACAACGTCACGGTCGGCGCTGTGGCTCGACGCGCCGGACTCGCTGGCTGGGAAGACAACATCGATGCCACCACCATGGCGCACGAAGACAGTGAAGAATTCGCCGACTCCCTCGAACACAACACCGTGTTCGGCCGGGTCACACCTCACCAGAAGCGGGCGATGGTGCGCGCCCTGCAAGGGAGAGGTCACACGGTCGCGATGACCGGCGACGGCGTGAACGACGTGCTCGCACTGAAGGACGCAGACTGCGGGGTGGCGATGGCATCGGGCAGCGAGGCAACCCGCGGCGTCGCCCAACTGGTGTTGATGGACTCGAACTTCTCGGCGATGCCAGCGGTGGTCAGCGAGGGCCGCCGGGTGATCAACAACATCGAACGCGTCGCCAGCCTGTTCCTGGCCAAGACCACGTACAGCGTCGTGCTATCGGTGCTCACCGGTGTCTTCGCGCTGGCCTACCCATTGCGACCGATCCATCTCTCGATCCTCAGCTGGTTCACCATCGGCCTACCGGCGTTCTTCCTCGCCCTCGAACCGAACGACCAACGGGTCAGCGATGGCTTCCTTCGACGCGTGCTCGGCAAGGCCGTGCCGGCCGGACTCGTGATCGCCGTGGTGACGATGAGCGTGTTTGCGGTCGTGCAACTCGACAACTCGATTGACGCTGATCACGCTCGCACCGTGGCAGTGCTGGTGGCCGGCTCGGTGGCATTGATGAATCTGTACCGAGTTGCCCGCCCACTGAATCGGCTACGCGCCTCACTGGTCATCACGATGGTCACTCTGTTCGCTCTGGCGTTCCTGACGCCGTGGACTCGGGACCTGTTCGAACTTCCCCAAACCGCAGCATGGGCGTACGGCTTGGCGGCTGCATTCATCGCCTGCGCATGGCCATTGCTCGAAGTGGGAAGTCGGGTGGCAACGCGCTGGCGCCGCCGATAGGGTCCGCTGCAGCGGCTTCCCCCGAACCACAACTCGATCCTTCGTTCGGGAGGAAACCATGTCGTTTCGCCGCCCACGCCTGCGCAGTCGCAGGCATGTCATCGACATCCACTTCGGAGACCAGCCGTGCTATGTGTGGCTGCCCAATCCTGATGAGCCACTGGTTGTCGCCGAGTTTGCCGACGCCGCCAACTTGGCCACCGGCGTGCTCGACATGCCGGTCAACAAGCAAGTCATGGTGCTGCTCGACGAGCGACGCCAGGTCACGGCAATGTTCGCCGATCCACCCACCGAACTCGGCCTGTTCGTCGGTTGGTGCGATGGGCCGGGCCTCGAAGTGCCGTTCTCGCAGACGATGATGATCTGTCTGGCCGACCATGTGCCCGAGGCGCAGCCCGACGAGCGGGACCGCATCGGCTACTTCGAGCTGCGCCGCATTCACATGCTGCAGGGCTTGCTGTTGCTCGACATCTTGATGGTCGACCACGAGCGCGTGCAGAGCCTGGCCATCGCCTGCGACCGCGATGCTGTCTGGTTCGAGGAATTCGCCCCCATGGAGGCGGCCTAGTCGCGGCGATTTACCATGTCTGAATGACCATTTCCGTCGTCACCGGCGCCAACAGCGGCATCGGCCGCGCCACCGCCATCCACCTCGCCCAGCAGGGCCATACCGTCTATGGCACTGTGCGCAGTGTCGACAAGGCGGCCAAGCTGCAGGCGATGTCGGCCGAGGTGCAGGTCGAGATCAATCTCATCGAACTCGACATCGCCGACGACGAGTCAGTGAGCGCCGGCTTTACGCGAATCCTCGACGAGACCGATGGCCGCATCGACGTGCTGGTCAACAACGCAGGCGTGGGCGGCAACGCCGTTGCCGAAGAATGCCCACCGGCAACGTACCTCGAGGTCATGAACGTCAACCTGTGCGGGGCGGTGCGTTGCCTGCAGCAGGTCCTGCCGGGCATGCGCGACCGGCACAGCGGCGCGATCGTCAACATCACCTCGATCGCCGGTCGCATCGCCGCCCTCGCCCAGTCGCCGTACGTCGCCTCGAAGTGGGCGTTCGAGGGACTGAGCGAGGGCCTGGCCCAGGAGTTGGCGCCGTTCGGAATCCGCGTGATCGTCATCGAGCCGGGTGTCACCAAGAGCGCGATCTTCGCCAAGAACATCGACGCGCCGAACAACAGTGGTGCCTACGACGCCCACTACCGCCGCCTTTTCCAGTTCTACGCCGCCGGGTACGCGCAGGCCACCGACCCCTTCGAGGTGGCCCGCCTCATCGAACACGCAATCACCACCGACACACCACAACTGCGGTATGCCGTGAGTTGGGGTGGGCCAGAGATCATCGCCGGACGTCAGGCGATGTCGGACGAGGCGTGGGTCGCGCTGGGCGCACACCCGGACGATTCCGACTACCTGGCCGCGTTCCAGTCAGCATTCGGCCTCGACCTGACCGCAACCTGAGACCCATCTTCAATTCACTGTGGTCCGTGTCAGCCCACAGAACGACTGGTCGTTCTATGAGCTGACACTGACGAGGGCTACTCGGCAGACTCGACATCGGCCAAAGCTGAACGGTGCAGCACGGCCCATGTCGGCCTGATGACGACGCCATCGCCGTTGACTTCGCCCTCACCGTCGACGATCAATGAGTAGCCATCGGGCTGGTGCGGCGGGAACATCAACACCACCAGCGGGTTGCGCACCACGTTGGCGCGACTGGAATGGCCGGTCTCGCAGCGGAGGCCGACCTTCACCAGCGACGGCTTGACCGCCAGCAGATGTGGTCGCTCCTCACCGCTGGTGACCAGATAGCACCATGGATATTCGACGAGCTTGTCAGCCAGATCTTCGAGCGCAACAGCAATGCTCACGCTGCGAGACTAGTTTGCGAACGATCGGCTCAGGGCCAGATCGAGCAAGCCTTCGGAATCGTCAACAACGGGAACGGATCCACCGCCGGGCCACCCTTTGGAAAGACGCCGAAGTGCAGGTGATAGTTGCCCGGACCGGGGTTGCCGGTGTCGCCGACGTAGCCGATCAGCTGACCCTTGGTCACCGTGTCGCCAAGTGCCAAACCGGCAGCGAACGCCGAGAGGTGTCCGTAGAAGTAGTACGTGCCGTCGCCCAACCGCACGTACCAAGAATTGCCCGAGAGTGTCGCGTTCGGCTGACCGATGACTGTCTGGCGCCACAGCACCCCGTTCTCGACGGCGTAGACCTCCTGGCCGAGAGCGGCCATGATGTCGATTCCTTCATGGCTTCGGCCACCCGAACGTGGTTGGCCGAAGCTGGTCTTGCTCATGCCGCAACGCGGCAAGGGATTGAGCGGGAACATGATGACTCCGGACTGGCTCAACCGAACGGCAGGCTTCAGCGCTACCGCTGGGACCTCCAGTCGTTGCGGGCCAGTGGTTGCGGCCTGAACGTCGCGGTTCGCAACGAAACCGACGCCGATCGTCAGCACGGCCGCAACGAGTGCCGGCGCAAATCGACGATCAAGATGGGTCGAGAACATGTACGAACTTCCGTGAGATGGCGCAACAGCCGAACCGCCGGCCAAGAGAGTATCGGCATCCTCAAGGCGTGACTAGAGCCGAAGTTCACGAATTTGTAACGTATTCGCCACGTGATGACGCATCGAATGCGACGTCAGCACACCATTGTTACGGGCCTACAGCGAGATCGGCGTCGAGAGTCGCCTGATCCTCGGGATCAGCAACCTGCACCGCCTTCGCCATTTCCCAACTCTCAGCTGCGGCAATGTCGTCGCCCAACGCCTTCAGCGCTCGGGCCCGCGCCTCGTGGGCGTACGCCAGGTCGAAGTCGGCGAGACCGTGTTCGTGGCACACGGCCATGCACTTGTCGGCGTAGCGCAGCGACAGTTCCGGCTGACCAACGATCATTTGCACCTTCGCCAGCAACCACGCTCCGCGGGCTTCGTTGGCCGGGATGCGACGCACCGCGCGAGCCCAGTGATAGGTCGACGCGTACGCCCGCCGCAACATCTCCTCGTCGTTCTCGGGCGTGCGCTCGGCCTCGATCATTTCCCACGCTGAGTTGTTGCACTCGATTCCCTGGGTTCGATGCCACTCGCCCGCCGCATCCTCGATCGGCGTCAGTTCGGTGGTCATCGGCGGCAGCGGTTCGCCGGTCTCGATCACCGTCTTCAACCCGTCGAGCACATACACCCAGCCGTCTTTCACATTGGCCCATGTCAGCGGGCTGAGGGCGAGGTCGCCGTGTTCGAGCCGCAGTCGAGTCAAGCAGTCGCCAACCGGTTCGACGATCCATTCCACCCGGCTCGGCGGCTCCTGCGACATCGCCGCGTCATAGAGCACGTGCCACGTCATGATCAGGCGATTGGGCGGGTCGACCTCCTCGATCACACCATCGACCGCCGGCTGGCCATCGCCCATGGTCGTGCGATACGGCTCACCCTTGGCCGGCGGCGAATCAAACGCGGTGCCATGGAAGTAGCGGCGCGTCCACGACGGCTCGATGATTGCATCCCACACCTGTTGGGGCGTGGCCTTGATGTAGATCTGGTAGACGTGCTTGGTGATGGCCATGTCGGGGCTCCTATGACGTGCCGCGCTCGAGATCACGCCGAATTCCAACCATCGCGCGGGTGAATGGTTGGGCGTACTTGCTGACCCAACGGTCGGCGATTTCGCCGATCGGGATCGGATTGAGATAGTGCTGCTTGGTGCGACCGACTCGCATGGTGGCGACGAGATTGGCAGCCTCCAGTACGGCGAGGTGTTTCATCACGCCGAACCGGGTCATCTCCGGAAAGCGATCACACAGCGCCTGTACCGTCTGGCCGTCGTGATCGAACAGCGCGTCGAGAATCGACCGTCGGGTCGGGTCCGCCAGCGCCTTGAACACCTCGTCCATGGCTCGTCACAATATGTGACCAATTAGTCACATGTCAACACAAATCTTCGTTGATCTAATCTTGACCGGAATAGTCGGGTATTGGTAGTGGTTAGTGTTGTTCCGCACTGATGAGCCATCTCGACCATCGAGCACAACTAACAAAGGATCCGACATGACCGTTCGCCTCGGAGATACCGCTCCCGATTTCACCGCTGCCACCACGCAGGGCGAGATTCACTTCCACGACTGGCTCGGCGATTCGTGGGGTGTGCTGTTCAGCCACCCGAAGGACTTCACCCCGGTGTGCACCACAGAGCTCGGCTACGTCGCCAAGATCAAGCCAGAGTTCGACAGGCGCAATGTGAAGGTCATCGGCCTGTCGGTTGACTCCGTCGACAGCCACGTGAAGTGGGAAGAAGACATCGCCGAAACGCAGGGCACGCCAGTGAACTTCCCGATGATCGGCGACCCGGATCGCGCCGTGGCAGACCTGTACGACATGATCCATCCCAATGCCAGCGACACCCTGACAGTGCGTTCGGTGTTCGTGATCGGGCCCGACAAGAAGGTCAAGCTCACCCTCACCTACCCGGCGTCGACCGGCCGCAACTTCGACGAGATCCTGCGTGTGATCGACAGCCTGCAGCTGACCGCCAAGTACAAGGTCGCGACACCGGCCAACTGGGTCGATGGCAACGACGTGATCATCGGCGGGCCCGTGACCAACGAAGAAGCCGAGAAGCTTTTCCCGCAGGGCTGGACAACCATCAAGCCGTACCTGCGAGTGCTGCCGCAACCCAACAAGTGAGCTAGGGCGATTTCATCAGTCGCTCGACCGGACGCCACAGCACCGTCGCCAACAGCACGGCGCCGATGAGGCCGCCGGCGAGCGACAAGATGAGAAGTCGACCGAGCGGCCGGTACCGCGCGATGAATCCGGCGACCATCACCCATGGGATCCAATTGAGCACGTGCATGAAGTCGTCCCACCATGTGATGGAGTCGACCACGGAGCACCCACACCACCGGCACGATCGCCGCGGTGAGTGGATACAGCACCAGCCGCCACCCCATGCCCTTTCCTTGATATTGCTCGAGGTCGGGGAACACGACTGCATGCACGAGGAGCGCCACGAGCAGGACCTTGACCGCGATGTTGGCCCACGACATCGTGCGCACGGATAGCTCAGCGCCGCTTGTCGCCGGGGCGGCGCAGTTCTTTGCGCTGCACGAAGCGCAGACCGCTCCAGGTGTCGTCGATCGCGCAGACCTTGTTGTCGACCCACCCTGTGGGCAGGAGCTCGGCGCGCAGCACGTCTTCAGTGATATCGGTGGGCACGCCACTGGTCTTCTTGGGCCAGGCCACCCACACGCCGCCATCAGGCGCGGCGGCCTTCGTCAGCTTCGGCCACGCTGCGGTCAACTTCGATCGCGACGTGAAGAACGCAACGACCACATCGAGTGGGGCGAGCAACGACTTCTGCCACACGGCGTCGCCGTAGTCACCCAGCGTTTCGGCGAACCGTTCGGGTGGGTCGACGACCACGAATACCGCATCGCCGACGATGCCGAGCTTTTTCGGCAACGGCGTACCCGAGTATCCGGCCATCAGGCGCGGCCCATCACTTTGTCGACGACAATTTCAATTGCGACTCGGTCGGGCCGTTCGGACGGCTGGCGGTATCGCGCCGCGTAACCGGCAACAGCGAGCCCAACCGACGGCGCGTCGTCGACCAGCCGGGCCACACCTTCCAAGGTCGCCCACCGACCGCCATCGACCTGACTGACAGCGGCGCGGCAACCCCGCGCTGCATGACGGGCCTTGATCGAATTCGCGAACGTGATGACGCGCACCACACCGGCATCGCGGTCGTAGCTGAATCCGACGGGCACGACGTGCGGCGAACCATCGACACGCAAGGTCGTCAGCGTGGCCAGATGGCGCTCGACCAGAAAGGCCGACATCTCAGGTGACAACACGGGTGACACGGTCTGCACGGTGGTCATTCTGTGGCGATCGCCTGCAGGATGTCGAGTTTGGTTGCTCGCCAGGCGGGCACGACGGCTGCAATGACACCGGTGACGAAGGCGAGAACGAGAATCGCGCCGATGGTGTTGACCGGAATCGAGTACTTCGTCAGGCCCTGATCGCGCAAGGCGACGATCACCACGTAGCCCAACAACATCCCCATCATCACACCGACGACCGCCCCGTACACCGAGGTCAACACGCTCTCCCAACGCACGGTGGTACGAACCTGGGCCCGCGTCATGCCCACGGCGCGCAGCAGCCCAGTCTCGCGCCGCCGCTCGTACACAGCCAACAACAACGTGAGCACGATCCCGAAGACCGCGATCACGATCGACAGTGCCAATAGCCCGTAGATGAACGCCAGGCTCTGGTCGACCAGGTCGGCGCGTCCGTCGATGAACTGCTCGCGATCCTGCAACTCGCCAATGCCATAGGCCGCGACCCGCGCGTCGACGGCCGCACGAAACTGGCCATCGCCAACGCCGTCGGCGCGCGTCAACGAGACGAACCCGGCGGTGTTCGACAAGCTGGTGCCCGCGAACGTGTCGCGGTGGTAGGTGCGCGCCGGGATGAACTCGGCCGTGACGTAGATCCCTTCGACACTCAGCGGGCGCACAAGCCCGTCGATTCGCACGTCGAAAGCGTCGCCCAGCGACAGTTGCTTGCGCTTGGCTTCGCCCTCACTGATCAACATGCCTTCAGCCGTCAACGCCGCCAGCGATCCCTGGACAAACTCGAACCGCAAGAGGCCGCCGGCCGTCTGCGGATCGATCGTCGCGCCACCGGCACCCTCACCTGCGGCATCGGCGATCGGGACGAAGCCAAGACCGGTCGCCGCGCCCACCTCTGGCAACGAGTTGAGCTCGTCGATGAAGACCTGGCTGAAACTCAACGATCCACCGTTGCTTGTGTTGATCACATAGTCGCCGACGAACGTCGACCCGATCGTTTGACGCAACTGCACCTTGATGGATGCCGCGAAGACCGATGCGCCGGTGACGAGGGCGACGCCGATCAGCACCGGTGCAGCGGTGCGCGCTGTGCGTTTCGGATTGCGTTGCACATTGCCGCGGGCCATCGCTCCGGTGACGCCGCGCCACCGCTGCACCGGGGCACCGAGCAGCCGGGCGATCGGCCGAGCCATCACCGGGCCCAGCAGCAGCAGTGCGGCGAACAGTAGAGCGATTCCGGCAGCCAGCAAGATGCCGTCGGCACCCAGGAGAACCGCGACGATGGTGCCCGAGCCCACGACCGCGCATGCGACTGCGCCGATCACCCGGCCGCGAACCGAACCGGTGCGCTCGAACGCAGTGTCGGCCATCGCTGCGACGGGCGAGATGCGCCCCGCACCGATCGCAGGCGCGATTGCGGCGATCAGACTGGCCGCGGTGCCGGCGATGATGGTGAGTGCGACCGTGAATGGCTCCAGTGCAAGCCCTCGCGCGGGAATCGAATAGTCGAGAGAGTCGAGCAGGTTGCGGATCCCGATCGCCAGCCCGATCCCGCCGAACAATCCGGCAATCGAGCCGAACAAGCCCACGACAGCCGATTCGATCAGCAGCGTCCACGTGATCTGGCGACGGCTCGCGCCGATGGCTCGCAGCAGCGCGTTCTCGCGCTGACGTTGGGCGGCCGTGATCGAGAACACGTTGTAGATCACGAACATGCCGACACCGAGCGCGATGAACGAGAAGATCGCCAGGAACAACGTGATGAATCCCAGACTTCGTTCGACGTCGGATTGCGTCTGTTCGGTGATCTCGGCCGACGTCAGGGTCTCGGCGATGTTCTGGTCGAGAGCACCCTGCACTCGTTCCACGAGCACGTCGTCGGCGACGGAGCCATCGCCTTTGACCAATACCGCATCGACAAAGCCAGGCTTGGCGACGAAGACCTCCGCCGTCGCAGCGTCGAACAGTGCCCACGTAGCGTTGCCGGGCGAGACGATGTTGTCGTACACGGCGATTCCGACGAGGGTGAACTCACGAGAACCCCCTTCGGAGTTGACCTTGACCTTGTCACCGAGCACATACCCTGCGTCCTGCGCCGTGATGGTGTCGAGCGCGACCTCTGTTGCGCCGCTCGGCAATCGTCCCTGCGCCATCTGCCAGACCGACAGCGAGCCCTCGTTCACCGTCGCACCGAACGTCGGCGCGGTCGGGCGTTCGATCGGGTTGCCTTGCTTGTCGATCACCACCGCATCGCCCTGCACGAAGGCCTGCGCGTCGGTCACGCCATCGACTGCGCGGACCTGCTCGACGACGTCGACCGGAAGACGATCGCGCCGCTCGAAGCCGAGAAAGCCCTCGACAGAATTCGATGACTGCACATACCCGTCGACCCGTTCGAAGATGTCGGCGAAGAGGCCATTGAACGTGCGCTGGACCGTGTCGCGAAAGATGAACGTGCCACTGAGGAACGCCGTACTGGCCACGATGGCAAGCGCAGTCAACACGACACGTCCCCAACGGGCTCGCACGCTCCGCAGGGCGAGGCGGATCATGTCCTAAAACTCATGTCGTGGCGATCGCCTCGATGATGTCGACTTTGGTAGCGCGACGAGCAGGGATGACCGCGGCGATCACCCCGACAAAGAACGACACCACCAGGATCACGATCGTGCTGAACACTGGCACGGAGAAGACGGTGACGCCTTCGTCGCGCAGCGATAGTACCAAGAGGTATCCACTGAACAGGCCGAGCACTACGCCCAGCACGGCGCCGAGCATGCTCGTGATCACACTCTCCCAGCGAACCGTCGACCGCACCTGGCCGCGGGTCATGCCGACAGCACGGAGCAGCGCGATCTCCCGCCGCCGCTCGTAGACCGACAACAGCAAGGTGATGACGATACCCACCGCGGCGATGATGATCGACAACGCCAACAGTCCGTAGATCAAGGCCAGCAACGTGTTGATCGACGCAGCTTGATCATCGATGTATTCGGAGCGGCTCTGCAGTTCGCCCGACCCGTACCGATCGACAAGCGGCTCCATCGCCGCCTCGGCTTGAGATGCACTGACACCCTGGGCGGTATTGATGAACACCGAAAAGTCGAAGTAGCTGCCGGAGGTGTCGGCGTACAGGGCACGATTGGCGACGTAGCCGCCAGCCAGTTCATCGGACGAGTAGGTGCCGACGATCGTCAGCGGCAATTCTCCAAGGCCGGTGAGATTGACCGTCAGAACATCGCCGATCGCCAGACTGTCGTCCTCGGCTTTCGTGTCGGAGACCATCATCGAAGTCGTCGACAGGTCGGCGTACGAACCACTGGTGAGGTGGAGGTCGAAGACCTCGCCGACCGTAGCTGGATCAACCATCGTGACGGTTGCGCCCTTGTCGTCGACCTCTGCAAGCTTCACCCCGATACCTGCGGCGGCCGCCACTTCAGGAAGGCCGTTGAGCTGATCGGCCAAGTCGGGGCTGAGACCACCGAACCCGGTGAAATCGTCGGTCTTCACCACGTAGTCGCCGACAAACTGCTCGCTGAAGATCTCGCGAACCTGGGCCTTCAACGTTGCAGCCAGCAGTGCCACGGCGGTGACCAGCGCGACGCCGATCAGCACCGGCGCGGCGGCACGCGACGTTCGCTTCGGGTTGCGGGCGGCGTTGCCCTGCGCCATGCGGCCGGTCACCTTGAACGCACGCGCCACCGGCGCGCCGATCACCTTGGCAGCAACGAGGGCCAGCACAGGCCCGAGGATCAACACACCGACCCAGACCAGCATCACGCCCATGCCGAGCAGGAGGAAGTTCGAACCAGCCAGCGAGGCGATGATGCCCGCCGCCCCGAGACCGGCAACGATCAGTCCACTGAGGATTCGCTTGCGACTGCTGCCCACGTGCTCGACAGCGGACTCGCGCATGGCTGCCAACGGCGACACGCGACCGGTTCGCAGGGCCGGGAGCACTGCCGACAACACGGTGACCATGGTGCCCAACACGATGGTGAGCACGACGGTGCGCGGCA
>JAYTZE010000526.1:0-12441 GCA_043742385.1 Ilumatobacteraceae bacterium | reverse complement strand
ACGACTTGGTGAGGTGCTCGGTCTTTTCGATCTCGAAGTCGTCGGGGGACAACTGCACCGGGGTGCCCGTGCCGTTGCGGCGAAGCGCGTTGCGAATGGTCTTGTGCAGATCGAGGTTGAACGGATCGCCGTACTCGTATTGCTTGGTCTCGTAGGTGCGTTCGTGGCCCTGGCCAAGGCGATCGACCTGATGCTGGCCGACCTTGTCCTTGGCCAGCTTGTCGAACAGGTCGCGTAGGGCATTCGAGCCGATCTTGCGCAACCCCTTGGGCGTCAGCTCGAGGCGGCCTTCCTTCTGCTCGATCAACCCGGCCTCCTGCAGCATCTTGGTGAGTTCGGCCAGACGTTGAAGTGAACGGGCCGCGTCGTCGCCCATCAGGTCGCGCACCTTGTCCATGTCGGCCTCGGCCAGCGCGCCGGGGCTTGTGGCATTGCGCAACAGGTTCTCGAGCTGGTCGAGGTCACCGAGCTCCTGCATGGTCTGCATGGCCTGGCCCATGCCCATCGGGTCGCTGCCCTCGAACTGGTAGCCCTGTCCCCACCCCATCTGTGGATACATCGCCTGCAGGTTCTGGCCAAGCTGGCTCATCTGCCACCGCAGGTCCATGTCTTGCATCAACTGGTCGCTGAGCTGTTGCAACTGCGCTCGCTGCTCGGGCGACATCGAGTTCATCATCGCCTGCATCGCGGCCATCCGCCTGGCCATCTGTTCGAGCAACTCGTCGAGCGATTGCGGGTTCTCGGGAAAGAACTCGCCGTACTCCTCCATGAACTTCTCGAACTCGGGATTCTCGCCACGCTCGCGCTTCTCGAGCATCTCGTTGAGCCCGGCGATCATGTCCTTCATCCGCTGCAGGTCTTCAGAAGACATGCTCTGCATGGCTCCCGACATCTGCTCGACCATCTGTTGGGTCAGCTCTTGGCGGATCTTGTCGAGCAGCTGTTCGAAACGTTGCGCTGCCTCCGCTGACTCGAAGTCGTACGCCTGCAGCTCGCGAACTTTCCCGGCGAGATCGTCGGGCAGCATGTCGAGGCGGAAATTGCGGTCCGCCGCAGCGTCGCGAGCGGTCTGTGCTCGACGCTCGTCGCCACTGCGCTCGGCGGCCTGGGTTGCGTTGTCGATGGCATGTCGTTCTTCGTCGACGATGTCGTTCAACTCGTCGGCGATCTCGCTGTAGACGCCACCGAGGTCGTACTGATCGAGCCGCTCCTGGCGCTGCTGGCGCAGCTTGTCCATCAACTCACGCAGGCCCTGTAGACGCTCGCCGTTGCGGTCGCGCATGCCTTCTTGCATCATCCGCCGCAGCGCAGAGTTGACATCGCCGTGGTACAGCAGATCGTCGGTCAGTTCGTCGAACAAACCCTCAGCGTCGAGATCGAAACCGCGCTGCGTGCCGTCCCAACGCGAGTAGGTGAAACGGGCTGCCATAGGAGAACCCTACAGAAAGATTGCCCCGGCTACCCTGGGGTGCTGCATGCGTGTTCCCCGCACCTTCTCATTCGTCGATCTCTCCGGCTTCACGAACTACACGGCGGCATTTGGCGACGACGCCGCCGGCCGAATCCTCAGCGCGTTTCGGTCGCTGGTCCGCGAAATTGCCAGCGAGCGCGGTGTGCGAATCGCCAAGTGGCTGGGTGACGGCTGCATGGTCGTGTCGATCGAGCAGAGCAACGCCGTGGCGTTCGCCCTCGACCTCGAACACCGCTCCGCCGAAGTGTGCGCGCCGCTGTCGTTACGAGTCGGTATGGCCACCGGGCACGCCCTGCTGTTCGAAGGCGACGACTACATCGGTTCGGCGGTCAACATGGCCGCGCGCCTGTGCGACGTCGCCGGACCGTTCGAGGTGCTGATGCCGACGATGCAGATCGAACGGCTGCCACGCGGCGTCACAGCCCACGCCCATGAGCCCGTGGAGTTGCGGGGTTTCCCCGGCCCGATCGAGGTCGTCGAACTGGGGGGCAAACCGGAGTTGATCGCTAGCACCGACACTGGCGAACTGTGGACCCGCATCCCGTTCGCGTGATTCTCGGAGCGATCGTCCCCCAATCCCGCCTCGACCGCGGCCGATTTCACGAAGACCTCATCCTGCTCGGCGGTCTCGGCGCATCGACGGTGCGCATCACCCTCGACTGGTCGTGGTTGCAGCCCAAGGCAGGAACGTTCGACGGTGACGCGGTGGAGTGGTACGCGGGCTTGTTGCAGCACGCGACCACATTGGGAATCGGGCTGCAGTTCACATTGCTCGAGCGCGGCGTCCCGCAGTGGTTCGACAACGACGGCGGATTCACCGACCCACGATTCGCCGGCCATTGGTGGCCGCGTTGGGTCGAGGGCGTGTCGGAGCGCTTTGGCGACATGGTGGCCGGCTGGGTTCCGTTCGACAACCCGCTGGCATTTGCCAACCGAGTGATCCCCGACGATCCACGCCGCCATGGCGACGTGCTCGACACGCTCGTTGTTGCCTGGCGCGATGCATGGCGCGTGTTGCGCGGCGGCCCGCCCGTCGTCACAGCCATTGGCGTGAAGACGACGAGACCGGCGGATCAAACCATCGAGGCTGCCGAGGCCGCCCGCCGTCAGGATCACCTTCGTTGGCAGGTGTGGTTGCAGGGTCTGCACGATGGAACGATCAGCATTCCCGGCCGCGCTGATCGTGAGTTGACCGACCTCGCGGGGTCGTGCGATGTGCTGGGCATCATCGTCGCCGATGTCGACGAGTCGCTGGGTGCCGTATTGAGAACCGCTGAGATGGGACCCGATCGGCCCCTCGCGATCACGCTGATCACGCCACGGGGCAAGGATGCAGATCGGGTTGTTGCGGTCGAGCGGTTCGAGACAGCCTGCGGTGAGGCGGCAGAAGGTGCTCCCCTGCAAGCGATGGGGCTGAGCCCGACGTTCGACATCGACGGTCACGACGACGGGATCATCACCCGCGACCGCGAGGTGAAGGATTCGGCGGCCATCTTCTTCGGCGCCGCTGTGCAGTAACTTCCGGCTTCATGGAGTTCTTCACCGACGTCACCGACCGCATCGCCTACGAGGGCCCCGACAGCGACAACCCATTGGCGTTCCGCTGGTACGACGCCGAGCGTGTCGTCGCCGGGCGACGCATGGAGGATCACCTGCGCTTTGCTGTCTGCTACTGGCATTCGTTCGCGTGGGATGGCTTCGACATCTTCGGCGCCGGCACACTCGATCGGCCGTGGCATCCAACGTTCGCACCTGGCGCCGACCCGATGGACGCTGCCAAGCAGAAGATGGACGCCGCCTTCGAGTTCTTCGCCAAGCTCGGCGTGCCGTTCTACTGCTTCCACGATCGCGACATCGCCCCCGAGGGAGCCGGCTTCAAGGAGTCTGCGGCGCAGCTCGATGAGATGGTCGACGTCGCCGCACAGCACCAGCAGCGCACTGGCGTGGAGCTGTTGTGGGGCACAGCCAACCTGTTCTCCAACCCGCGCTACCAGGCCGGTGCGGCGACCAACCCCGACCCCGAGGTGTTCGCCTTTGCCGCAGGTCAGGTTGCCCATTGCCTCGAGGCAACGCATCGTCTGGGCGGCCACAACTACGTGCTGTGGGGCGGACGCGAGGGCTACGAGACGCTGCTCAACACTGACATCAAGCGCGAGCTCGACCAGCTGGCGCGATTCCTGGCGATGGTCGTCGAGCACAAGCAACGAATCGGTTTCACCGGCGCGATCCTGCTGGAGCCGAAGCCGTTCGAGCCGACCAAGCACCAGTACGACTACGACGTCGCTGCGGTGCACGCCTTCCTCCAGAAGTACGACCTCGCCGCCGAGATCAAGGTAAACATCGAGGTCAACCACGCCACACTGGCCGGCCACGATTTCGCCCACGAGATCGCCTCAGCGGTCAACGCCGGCATCTTCGGTTCGATCGACGCCAACGCCGGCGACGATCGGTTGGGATGGGACGTCGACCGCTTCCCGGTGTCGGTCGAGCAGATGACATTGGGGATGCTGGAGATCCTGCGCGGCGGTGGCTTCACGACGGGCGGATTGAACTTCGACTCCAAGCTGCGGCGCCAGTCGAGCGATCGCACCGACCTGTTCTATGCCCACATCGGCGGCATGGACACCATGGCCCGTGCCCTGCTTGCTGCCGCGTCGATCGTCGAGACAGGCGACCTCGATGGGCTGCGCGACGCCCGCTATGCCGGGTGGTCCGGTGAGCTGGGCACCTCGATCATGGGTGGTTCCAGCCTGGCCGATCTGCACGGTCGAGCGATGTCCACTGGCGAGCCGACCAGGTCCTCCGGGCATCAGGAGATGCTCGAGAACCTGGTCGCCCGCCACATAGAACGAGCCCGCTAGACAGCCGAGCGGCTGGCGGGGCAGCGAACGCTGCACCTTTTCTTGCCTTCCAGACGCCTGCCTCAACGACTGACCAATTCATCATGAGAGCATCGACCAATCACGAGGGAGAACCACATGAGCGACGTCCAATACTCCGACGATGGGAACTGGTGGTGGGACGTCGACGCCCAGGAGTGGCAGCCCGTCGACGGCGCGCAATCGTCGAGCAGTAGCTCGGATGCCAGCTATTCGTCGAGTGAGGCCGGTGGCATGTCGACGAACCCGCTCGCAGTGAACCAGAGCCTCACGCTCGTCCCCCAGCCCACCGACGTTACGTGCTGGGCTGCGAGCATCGCCATGTTGACCGGCAAGACGGTCGAAGACGTGTGCACCGAGGCCGGCATGAACACCACCGACGGCTACGGCTGGCCGGAGATCCAACAAGCTGTGTCGATGCTCGGACTCACCGAAGTCGGTCCCGCTTGCGGAGGACCCGATTACTTCGCGCCGATGCTCGAGCGCAGCCCGTTGTGGATCGTCGAGGTCGGCGCGCCGTATCACGCGGTTGTGCTTGCCGGTCTCAACGGCGGCGGCAACTGGGACGACACCGAGGCCACGATCTACAACCCGTGGCCACCAGGATCGGGCGCGATCGAACGCAAGCCATTCATGGACTTCGCCAACGAGTACGAACTCGGCGCAGGAGCAATGGCGCAGATCGTCACCCGCTAAGCGGAAACGATCTAGCTGCGGCCGCGATATGTCGCGCTGGTTCCTGACGAATCCTTGTTCAGGCGCTTCGACAGGTGCAGGCCTTCGAGCACGAACTCAACAGCGGCAGCGACTGCGGCTGGCGACTCGTCGCCGCCCGTCAATGCCAGCACCGGGGCACGCATTGCCGGCACCATCTCGACCAGCCGGGCTTCCTCGACCGAGGCGATGTCTTCGCCGGCGTGGGCGATGATGCCTTCTTCGAAGGCGCCGATCACGTCGCGGACCTGATCGGGTGAGATGCGTTCCTTGTAGACCGTCAGCACCGCGGCCTTGACGAGGTTGTCGAGGATCAGGCCATCGCGGCCCTCCTCCAGCGACTCGATCTCGATCTTGCCGCTGCTCGACGCGGCGAGTGCTTCGAGATCGCAAATACGCGGCACGACAACGTGCTCACCGGCCCGTAGGCCACGGCGCAGCGCGTTGGCACCCAGCACTTCGACATTACTGACCGATAACCGAACGCTGACGCCACTGCGCTGATTGACCTGAGTGCTGGCACGAGCCAACTGACTGAAGGTGGCCACCACCTGTTCCATGTAGTCGGGCAGATGCACGGTGACATTTCCCACCGATGCCGACCGCGCCTCTTGGCGCATGATCGCCACCTCGGTCTCGACATCGAGCGGATAGTGGGTGCGGATCTGGCTGCCGAAGCGATCCTTCAACGGGGTAATGATGCGACCGCGGTTGGTGTAGTCCTCGGGGTTGGCACTGGCCACCAGCAATACGTCGAGCGGAAGACGGATCTTGTAGCCACGCACTTGCACATCGCGCTCCTCGAGCACGTTGAGCAGACCAACCTGAATGCGCTCGGCGAGATCGGGAATTTCGTTGATCGCGAAGATGCCGCGGTTGGTTCGCGGCACCAACCCGTAATGAAGTGTCAACTCGTCGCTGAGGTATCGACCCTCTGCCACCTTGATGGGATCGACCTCGCCGATCAGGTCGGCGATCGACGTGTCGGGCGTGGCCAGCTTCTCGCCGTAACGATCGTCGCGATGCACCCATTCGATCGGTGTGGCGTCGCCCATCTCGGCAATCAGGTCGCGGGCATGCTTGCTGACCGGGGCATATGGATCGTCGTTGATCTCGCTGCCGGCCACGATCGGCAACCACTCGTCGAGCAGGCCGGTGAGCGAACGGATGATGCGAGTCTTGGCCTGGCCGCGCTCGCCCAAAAAGATCACGTCGTGGCCGGCCAGCAGCGCATTCTCCAACTGCGGCATGACGGTGTGCTCGTAGCCGACGATGCCCTCGAAAAGAGCCTCACCAGCAGCAATGCGGGCAACGGCGTTGCGGCGAATCTCCTCTTTCACGGGCGACGATTGCCATCCCGAAGCCTTCAGATCGCCGAGGGTGTGAGCTCGTGATGCCATGGGTCGACCATACCGCTTTTCGGCGGCACCCGTCCGGGGCGAGCCGCGCCTATCCTCGCCCTCGTGGATCTGTCGGGACAGTGGCGCGCCAATGTCGCCGATGACGAGCGCCGGCGCAGCGCCGTCGGCCTCGACTACTTCGACGACGACTGGCCCGAGGTCGAGGTGCCCAGCCACTGGCGCAACCTCGCACCGTTCGCCGACAACGACGATGCGCTGATCTATCGCAAGCGGTTCGACCTGCCTCCGGCGCCGGAAGGCAAGCGCCATTTCGTGACGCTCGAAGGAGTCTTCTATCAGGCCGACGTGTGGCTTGACGGCGCCTACCTCGGCGATCCGGAGGGGTACTTCTTCCCACACAGCTTCGACATCACCAGCCTGTCGCGCTTGGCGACAGAACACGTGCTTGCCGTCGAAGTGGCCTGCCCGCCGCAACGCAATCGCAAGGCCAAGCGCACGATCACCGGAGTGTTCCAGAACTGGGATGCGATGGATCCGACGTGGAATCCGGGAGGTCTGTGGCGGCCAGTAGGTATCGAGACGACCGGCCCGGTTCGCATCGACCGGTGCCGTGTGCTGTGCCGCGATGTCAACGACACGCGCGCTCATCTTCGCCTGCACGCACGGCTCGACAGCGACACGGCGCGGACGGTGCGTGTCTCCACCCGAGTCGACGGCGAATTGCTGGATCAGCACGAGCAATCGCTGGCGGGCGGCCTCAACGAAGTCGACTGGACCCTCGATATCAACGATCCCCGCTTGTGGTGGCCATGGACGCTGGGCGACCAGGAGTTGACCGATGTCGAGGTCGAGATCTCGATCGACGAGGAGGTCAGCGACTCGCGTACGGTTCGCACCGGTCTGCGCGAAGTGGTACTGCAGGACTGGGTCTTCCTGGTCAATGGCGAGCCGATGTTCGTGAAGGGCGCCAACCTCGCGCCCACCCGCATGGCGTTGGGCGACGCAACACCTGCCGAGCTGCGACGCGATGTGGAGTTGGCCCGCGAGGCCGGTCTCGACCTGTTGCGCGTTCACGGTCACATCTCGCGTCCGGAGTTATACGACGCCGCCGACGAACTGGGCATGTTGCTGTGGCAGGACTTCCCACTGCAGTGGGGATACGCCCGCACCATTCGCAAAGAAGCCGTGCGACAGGCCCGTGAAGCCGTGGACCAACTCGGCCACCATCCGTCGATCGCCGTGTGGTGCGCGCACAACGAACCGGTGGCACCGAACCTCGATCGCACCGCCCCGATCGGGAAGGCGGCTATCCAGTACATCGCCGGTCAGCAACTGCCGTCGTGGAACAAGACTGTGCTCGATCGATGGGTGAAGCGAGCGTTCGAGCAGGCCGACGAGACGCGTACGACCATCGCCCACAGCGGCGTGCTGCCGCACCTCCCCATGCTCGACGGCACCGACAGCCATCTGTACTTTGGCTGGTATCACGGCAACGAACGCGACCTGGCGGGGTTCGCCGCGTCGATGCCGCGGATGGTGCGCTTCGTCAGCGAGTTCGGTGCCCAAGCGGTGCCACCCGCCGCCGAATTCATGGAACCGCACCGTTGGCCCGACCTCGATTGGGAACGGTTACAGGAGCACCACGGGCTGCAGTTGCACGCCTTCGACAAGTTCGTGCCACCGGCCAACTATCCGACATTCAACGGGTGGCGCGAGGCGACGCAGCGCTACCAGGCGACCGTGCTTCGCCACCACATCGAGACCTTGCGGCGACTGAAGTACCGGCCCACTGGTGGATTCTGCTTCTTCATGTTCAACGATGCGGGCCCGATGGTGTCGTGGAGCGTGCTCGACCACGAGCGTCATCCGAAGCTCGCCTACCAGGCCGTCGTCGATGCGTGCCGCCCGGTGATCGTCGTCGCCGATCGACTCCCCGAAACCCTGTCGGTCGGCGCCGCGTTGGCGCTCGACGTGCACGTGGTCAGCGATGTACATCGCTTGCTGGAAGACACGGTCTGTACGGCGAAGCTCAGTTGGCCCGGTGGTTCGCACGCCTGGCGCTGGGGTGGCGACGTGCCGCCGGATTCGTGCGTGCGCGTGGGCACCATCCAGTTCGTCGTCGCCGACCAACCGGGTGAGTTGTGGCTCGACCTGGTCGTCGAACATGGCGACGAGGTCGCCACCAATCGCTACGTCAGCACGATCGTCCGCTGACCCGGCTGTAGTTTTGGGTGGGCCAGAGCATCCCTGTCAGCGCATTGAACGACTGTCGTTGTATGGGCTGACGAGGATCATATTGCCTGGAATCGGGCGCCCTACCGGGCCCTGGAATGACGCCCGGGTGTCAGGTGCGGCTGAGTTCCTTGCGGTTGGCGAACTTGGCCTTCAGGTAGTCCTTGTGCATGAGGGCGATGAAGTCGATCGAGATGCTCTTCGGGCAGGCGGCTTCGCACTCACCGTGGTTCGTGCACGAACCGAAGTACTCGTCCATCGTTTCGACCATCGCCTCGACTCGGCTGTACCGCTCGGCCTGACCTTGTGGCAACAGGTTGAGATGGCTGACCTTGGCCGCGGTGAACAGATTGGCCGCACCATTGGGGCAGGCGGCGACGCACGCACCGCAACCGATGCACTCGGCAGCATCCATCGATGCGTCTGCAACGACCTTGGGAATCGGGATGAGGTTTGCGTCGGGCGCCCCACCCGTCTGGGCGGTGATGAAGCCACCGCTCTCGATGATGCGATCGAACGCGCCACGATCGACCATGAGGTCTTTGATGATCGGGAACGAGGTGGCGCGCCACGGCTCGACGACGATCTCTTGACCCGATACGAACTTGCGCATGTGCAACTGGCAGGTGGCTGTGCCGCGTTGTGGCCCGTGAGCCTGACCGTCGATCATCAGCGAACAAGTGCCGCAGATGCCCTCGCGGCAGTCGTGGTCGAAGGCAATGGCTTCGCGGTCCTCGGATATCAGTCGCTCGTTGAGCACGTCGAGCAATTCGAGGAACGACGCCTCGTCGCTGATCGAGTCGACGCGGTAGCTCTCGAAGCGTCCTTCGACATCGGGGCCTGGCTGCCGCCAGATCCTGAGAGTGAGGTTGGTCAAATGACTGCTCACTTGTAACTCCGGGTTGCCAGGTGCACGGCTTCGAACTCCAACTCTTCGACGTTACGAATGGCCTTCATCGGGTCGCCGGTCCACTCCCACGCGGCGACGTGGGCGAAGTTCTCATCGTCGCGTTTGGCTTCGCCCTCTTCGTCTTGATACTCGGACCGGAAGTGACCGCCGCAACTCTCCTTGCGCTCCAGTGCGTCGCGACACATCAGCATGCCGAGCTGGAAGAAGTCGTCGACTCGACCGGCCTTCTCCAGCGTCTGGTTCGTCGACACGCCGTCGCCGGTGACACGCAGATCCTTCTGGAACTCGCTGTACAGCGCAGGCAATTCGGACAGCGCCTTCTCGAGACCCTGCTCGGTGCGCTCCATACCGCAGTAGTCCCAGATGATCTTGCCGAGTTCACGATGGAACCAGTCGGGCGAGCGAGTGCCTTTGATGTCGAGGTACCCCTGGAATCGTTGGGCGGCGGCGGCCTCGGCCGCTTTGAACTCGGGATGGTCGGTGCCGGGCATGGCTGTGCCCAGCAGCGGAGCCAGGTAGTTGCCGATGGTGTACGGCAGCACGAAGTATCCGTCGGCCAATCCCTGCATGAGTGCCGAGGCACCCAACCGGTTGGCGCCGTGGTCGCTGAAGTTGGCTTCGCCGGCGCAGTACAGGCCGGGCACGGTGGTCATCAACTCGTAGTCGACCCATAAGCCACCCATCGTGTAGTGACTGGCTGGATAGATGCGCATGGGCATCTTGGTGGGGTTCTCTCCCGTGATGCGCTCGTACATCTCGAACAGGTTCGAGTAGCGCTCGTACACGGTGTCGTACCCGATGCGCTGGATGGCATCGGCAAAGTCGAGGTAGACGCCGTTGTTCAGCGGGCCGACGCCGCGACCGGTGTCGACCGCGCGCTTGGCAGCGCGCGACGAGATGTCGCGAGGGGCGAGGTTGCCGTAACTCGGATACATCCGCTCGAGGTAGTAGTCGCGATCGGCTTCGGGAATCTGGTCGACGGGGCGTCGCTCGTCTGCAGATTTCGGTACCCACACTCGGCCGTCGTTGCGCAACGACTCGCTCATCAAGGTGAGCTTCGACTGCGTGTCGTCGGCTTGCGGAATGCATGTGGGGTGGATCTGCGTGTAGCACGGGTTGGCGAAGTACGCGCCACGCTGGTGCGCCCGCCATGCGGCAGTGACGTTGCAGTTCATCGCATTCGTCGACAGGAAGAACACATTGCCGTAGCCACCGGTGGCCAACACCACTGCGTGCGCCGCGTGCGATTGCACCTCGCCGGTCATCAGGTCGCGGGTGACGATGCCGGCGCACCGACCGTCGATCACCACGGTGTCGACCAGTTCGACGCGATTGAACAGGCGCACGCCGCCGAGCCCGATCTGGCGGGCCAACTGCTGGTAGGCACCCAGCAACAACTGCTGCCCGGTTTGACCGCGTGCGTAGAACGTGCGGCTGACCTGCGCCCCACCGAACGAGCGATTGTCGAGCAAACCTCCGTACTCGCGGGCGAACGGAACACCCTGGGCGACCATCTGGTCGATGATGTCGACACTGACCTGGGCGAGGCGATGCACGTTGCCCTCGCGGGCCCGGAAGTCGCCACCCTTGATGGTGTCGTAGAAGAGGCGGTGCACCGAATCGCCGTCGCCGCGATAGTTCTTGGCAGCATTGATGCCGCCCTGTGCAGCAATCGAGTGGGCACGCCGCGGCGAATCGTGGAACGTGAACGCATCGACCTGATAGCCGAGCTCAGCCAATGTGGCAGCGGCCGATGCGCCAGCCAGGCCGGTGCCGATGACGATCACCTTGAACTTGCGCTTGTTGTTGGGATTGACCAACTTCATGTCGCTCTTGTAGGTGTCCCACTTGTCTTCGATCGCGCCGGCGGGAATTTTGGCGTCGAGTGCTACAGACATTTCAGCTCTCCACAATTCCGGCCAGCACGGCGATCGGGAACGACACATTGCCGACCACGATCAGCGTGGCAAAACCAATCGCAAATCCACGCCGCCATTTGTTGAACCTCGGATTGCTCCAACCCATGGATTGGAACAGGCTCCACGCCCCGTGGAACAGGTGCACACCAAGTGCGATGTTGGCCACGACGTACAACGCGGCGACCGGGATCCGAGACAGCGACGCGTCGACGTTGCGGTACACATCGCCGCGGACGTAGCCGGGGTTCGCCCAGCCCCACGTGAGGTCGGCGAGATGCCACACCACGAACAGCGCCACGATGACACCCGTCCAGCGCATGGTGCGGCTGGCGAAGTTGGCAACCTCGTAGTCGCGCGCGCTCTGGTACTTCACACACCGTGCGTGCCGGTTGAGCATCGTCAGGCTGTAGGCGGCGTGGATGTGCAAGACGACCGCACCGAGCAGGCCGAGTCGCATTGCCCACAGCACGACCGTTCGTGGCGCGAGGGGCACCAGTAGCTCGCGGAGAAACTCGCCGTAGTGGTTGATGTCCTCGGGCCCGAGATACATCTTCAGGTTGCCGATCATGTGCGCCAGTACGTACCCCATCATGGCGATACCGCTGAGTGCCATGGCGTACTTCTTGCCGACTGCGGTGCTGTACAGATCGAGAAGGAACAGCTTCCGCCGCTTTTTTCCGGTGGTTGCCGTGCCGGTGACGGGCCCGCGCGAGGAGACTGCCTGTGCCATCACCCGTCGACGGTACTCCTACGCAGACGAACGAACGAAGTTTCCGGAAACTGTCATCGTTTCGCCGGACGCCTCCCAAAGTCCCTACACTCTCCACGTTTGCCAACCCTGCGTTCCCCAGCTGTTGGGCGCGCCCGAGATTCCCGGAGAACGACCGGTGTCATCACTGATTGCTGCCGAAGGCGGCTACCAAGACTTCATCCTCAAGGGCGGCGAGTGGGCAGT
>JAYTZE010000525.1:0-1418 GCA_043742385.1 Ilumatobacteraceae bacterium | reverse complement strand
GCAAGGTGCCGGTGCGAGCGTGAGACCCGGTCGCCGTCGCAGGGGCGCGAGGTGGTCGGTGGTGGTTGTCATGTCTGGTGCTCCTCTGTTCGTTGTGTGTTCGTACGAACACAATACGCCGAGGTGTGGACGAACGTCAACTACACTTGTGCCCGTGGCCGACCCGATCGATCCAGCACAGCTCATCGATGCCACAGAGGTGGCCGCTCTGCTTGACCTCCGACACCGCCAGGCCGTCAGTACCTACCGCGCTCGGTATGACACGTTCCCCGAGCCCGTCGTCGTCAAGTCGCGATGCCGGCTCTGGCTGCGCGCCGACATCGAGGCCTGGGCGAAGAGTCGGCGCTAGTCCGCAGTCAGTCCGCAATCCATCGGGAAACGGTGCGAACCGATGAGAACTGGCGAGAGGTCCAGCCGCAGGTAGCGAGCGGAATCGGTCGAGCGTCGCTGGTCACAGCTTCGCGGAATGCGTTTCTGTTCAAGTCGTGATCATGAAGCCGGTCGCGCCTCAGCCAGAATGTTCGAATGCGTCGCCTCGCCGTGCTTGCCATCGTCCCATTCGTGTTTGTCGCTTGCGGCTCGGATTCGAACACGTCGACCACTTCAGTCGACGGCGAACCCGCTGGGACGAAGACCTATACCGACTTGTCGGAGAACCATGTCGACACGCCGGTCGACTATCCGCAGAACCCACCGGTCGGTGGCGCACCCTCGCAGGCGTGGCAGGACTGTCAGTGCTACGACACGTCGATCCCCAACGAGCGTGGCGTGCATTCGTTGGAACATGGCGCAGTGTGGATCACGTACTCGCCTGATACCTCGAAAGCCGATCACCAACTGCTCCGCGACTTGGCCGCGACCGGCGATCACATTCTGGTGTCTCAATACGATGGTCTGCCCTCACCCGTCGTGGCGAGCGCGTGGGGCAAGCAGTTGTTGCTGCACTCGGTCGCTGATCCAGAATTGCAGCAGTTCGTCGGCGTATTCCAGAGCGGTCCACAGGCCCCGGAACCCGGTGTGACGTGTCGCAACAGCACAACCGAAACAACCTGACCGCAGGCCGAAAAATCGAGCCCGCACTGCGGTATAGCGTTCGTCGGTATGGCACGACCAGTTCATTTCGAGATCCACGCCGATGACCCGCAGCGAGCCATCGCGTTCTACACCGACGTCTTCGGATGGACGGTGAACCAATGGGCGGACAACCCTTACTGGCTGGTCTCGACCGGGCCGACCGACCAGCCGGGCATCGACGGGGCGATCCTGCCGCGCTCGGGTGATCGACCGGCAGTCGGCGCACCGGTGGTCGGAATGGTCAACACCATGCAGGTCGACAACCTCGATACGGCGCTGGCGAAAGCATTCGAACGCGGAGGCGTACTTGCCCTCGACAAGATGGTGATTCCGGGCGTCGGCAC
>JAYTZE010000524.1:0-3079 GCA_043742385.1 Ilumatobacteraceae bacterium | reverse complement strand
CCAACGCCGGCCCCGATCGGGCAGCGGGCATCACCGTGCTCGACACCATGCCTGCCGGCCTGGCCAACCTCACATGGACCTGCGCGGCGACCCCTGGTTCCTCGTGCCCGGCGAATGGCACGGGCGACATCAGCTCGAGCATCGATCTTGCCGCAGGCGGATCGGCCACCTTCACCGTGAGCGCTGCGGTGACCAGTGCTGCGCCGAACACCATCGTCAACACTGCGACCGCTGCAGTTGGACCCGACACCATCGATCCGGATCCGACGAACAACACCGACAGTGCAACGTTCGCGGTGGACTTCACCTCGTCGCTGTCGGTGCAGAAGACGGCCACAGTCACAACCGCCCTGCCCGGTGACGCCTTCTCGTACACGATCGTGGTTAGCAATGCGGGCCCAGCGCTGCTCGACGAAGTCTCGATCTCCGATCCGGTGCCGGCCGGTCTCGTTGCGCTCTCATGGACCTGCCTGGGCAGCGCCGGCGGTGTCTGCAACTCGGTCATCGGCAGCGGCTCACCAACACTCACTGCCGATCTGCCGTTGGGTAGCTCCGTCACGATCACGTTCAACGTGCAGGTTGCGCCTGGCGCAACAGGCTCGATCCTCAACATCGTCACCGCGACGGCCGGCGCGGCCAGTGGTCAGGTCACCGCGCAGGCAACCGCCAGCGTTGAAGTGAGCCCGGTCGTTCCACCCGTGGCAGCGCTCTCGATCACCAAGGCGACATCTGCGACGACCTATTCGACCGTCGGCAACGTCGTCACCTTCACGCTTGTTGCGACCAACACCGGCAGCGCGATATTGACCAACGTGACAATCGCCGATCCCAACGCCACGCTGACGGCGTGCGCGCCGGTGACGCTTGTGCCAGGTCAAACACTGACCTGCTCGGCTGCTCACGTCGTCACGCAGCCCGATCTCGACCGGGGCACACTGAGCAACACGGCCTCTGTGTCGGGCGTCTCGCCGACCGGGTCCACCGTTGCCGCCAGCAGCGCGACCGTGGTGGTTCCAGCGTTGCCGATCACGGCCCTGTCGATCGTCAAGTCGTCGTCGTCGACCGAGTTCTTCAAGGTCGGCGACAAGATCTCCTACACGATCTCAGCCACGAATACGGGCAATGTGACCCTGATCAACGTGGTCATCTCCGACCCCAATGCTGTGCTGATTGCCTGCGCCCCGGCCAACCTGACGCCCGGGCAGGCCCTGACCTGCACGGCTGTTCACACCGTGACAGCTGCTGATGTAGCAGCCAAGGTGGTCCTCAACCGGGCATTCGCATCGGCATTTCCGGTGACCGATTTCGAGGTGGTCTGCCCGCTGCTGGGCGCCAGCGGCCTGCGGTGCCCCAACACCCCGACGGTCTCGGCCGAGTCCAACACCGTGGTGTTGAACCGGGCCTCGCTGCTGCCCAGCACTGGTGGAACGGTTGGGGCAAAGCTGATCGTCGGTGGCTGGCTCTTCGGTGTCGGCGGCCTGGCGCTGGTGACCGGTCGTCGCCGCCGCGCCGCGCGCTGACCGCGCCCCTTCGGCTGACGGTGTGATGATCGCAAGTCTGCAGCTGCCGGAGAGCCTACGAGAGGGGCTGTGACTAGACATCCCAACGGCAGTTCGGCGCTGTGCTGACTTCCATGTCAGCTCCTTGAACGACCTGGCGTTCCATGAGCTGACGCAGAGCGTTGGACGAACTGATCGGCGGTCAGATCGCGCCCAGATTGCCCAGCGAGAATTGGGTCCGCAAGGCGGCTCTTGAGGCGATCAGTCGCCGCGGATACGCGCCGCGTTGCCGTGCGCGGCGAAACCTTCGTGCTTGCTCATGGCAACAATGGTCGGCGTCATCCTGCGCCGGGCCGTCGCATCGGCACGAGCCACGGCGGTTCGCTTCAAGAAAGCGTCGGCAGTGATGCCACTCGAAACATGCGCAAACCCGCCCGTCGGAAGACTGGCCGGGCAGCCGATGACGTAATTGCCGGCCGCGAACAGGGTGTGCTGGCCGATCAGGATCTCTCCGGCATTGACCAGGCGGTCGACCAGCTCGGCTTCTGCCGTGGCAGTGACGACCACCTGCATGTGCTCGGGTGCCCAACGGTTGGCGACATCAGCGGCTTCGCCCAGGTCGGCGACCATCACGCAGCCGCCGTTGACACCCAATGCCGCGCGTGCTGCCTCGCCGCGTTCGCCCGGCAGGTCGGCGATCTGCCGCTGCAGCTCGCGGTCGACCATCGCGACCAGCTTGGTGGACGTTGTGACGAGCACCACCGCCGAGTCGATGCCATGCTCGGCCTCGTTCAGCAGATCGGCCGCGAGGTATCGAGGGTCGGCGGAATCATCGGCGATCACCATGCTCTCGGTGGGCCCGAGGATCATCATCGTCGCCACTCCGTAGCGCTGCATCTCGACCTGGGCGCACGCCACGGGCGAGCTTCCCGGACCCACGATCTTGCGAACCTGGGGGATCGACTCGGTGCCGAACCCCAATGCCGCAATGCCTGCCGGGCCGTTGACGCGAAACACGTTGTCGATGCCCAGTTTGCGGCAGACGACAAGCACAGCAGGGTCGATGCGCGCACCGCCGTCAGGCATCGGCGGCACGACCAGTGCGAGCACAGGCACGCCGGCGACGGTGGCCGGTACTCCCAACTGATAGGCGACGCTTGGATAGCTGGCCTTGCCACTGGGCACGAACAGACCGGCAGAGCTGATCGGCGTGACCTTCTCGCCGACCGATAACCCTGGCTCACTTTCGAACGTCCAGTCAGCCGAACGCAGCATCACATGCTCGTTGAACGAACGCAGGTGGGCGATTGCGTCGTCGATCGCCAGGTCGACTTCGATGGTTACTTCGGCGTCGGCGATCTCGTCGGTGGTGGCTCGAAGTTGGTCGGGCTCCAGCGACACGTGATCGAACTCGCGCAGGGCACGACACACGGCCTCGTCGCCGTTGGTGCGAACGTCGTCGATGATTCGACTGATAGCGGCCTTCAGATCGGAATCGAAGATCGCCTCCAATCCGCGTGCGCACAACGCCCGACGTGCATCGTCGTCCATCGCCGACCAGGTCATCGAGCGCAGCACCG
>JAYTZE010000523.1:0-1418 GCA_043742385.1 Ilumatobacteraceae bacterium | reverse complement strand
GTCGCGACAACGGGCGTGGGATGATGGACCATGCTCGATCATCTGTCCATCCAGTGTTCGGATACTGCTGCCAGCGCAGCCTTCTACGATGCGGTGCTCACCCCACTGGGAGGTACTCGCGTCATGGATTTCGGCTCGGTCATCGGATACGGCTTGCCACCGATGCCCGACTTCTGGATCGGTCCGCACCAGACCGGCGAAGGTTTCAAGGAGTCGCACATTGCCTTCTCGGCGCCGGATCGCGAGGCCGTGCGGTTGTTCTTCACCGCTGCAATTTCGATAGGCGCCGAGGTGTTGCACGAGCCGCGCCTGTGGCCCGAATACCATCCGAACTACTACGGCGCCTTCGTGCGCGACCCCGAGGGCAACAACGTCGAAGCGGTCTGCCACTCGCCCGAATAGTCCGACAGAACTAGTTACCGGCGAGCGCAGCCACTACAGGAGCGAACTCCTCCATATTGCGTTGCGCGATGGTCACATAGCTGATTCCCAGTTGCTCGCGGCGGGCGATGATCGTGTCGCAGACCTCAGCGACGCTGCCGAACAGGCCATGAGGATGGCTGAGCAGTTCGGCGGTGCTCACGCCGTACCGTTCGGCCATCGGTCCCAGCTGCGAGGCGATGTCGTCGCCGACGCCAACGAAGTAGGCGCCAATCTCCAGCTCGATCTGATCGAAGCGATCTCCCGCGCCGTCGCGCACCCAGCCGATCCTTTCGCGTGTCACTTCGAGACCGGACCCGGCGACGCTCGCGGCGCCGAGCTTGCCGGTGGAGTTGTTGAAGTTGAGGCTGACGATGTCGGCCTCGCGCCCGGCCAGCCGCAGGATCCGCGGCGCACCGCCACCGATCATGATCGGAGGATGCGGCAGTTGGACCGGCAGCGGGCGTCCGGCGAATCCATGGACATTCACGTGGGTGCCGCTGACGTTGATTGGTTCACCGTTCCAGTGGGCACGCATGAGATTGATGTATTCGGCGAGGCGGGCGATGCGAGTGCCGGGGGAGTCCATCGGTATTCCGAGCCCGTCGTACTCCGCTGCAGTCCAGCCCGCCCCGAGCCCGACTTCGAGCCGGCCACCCGAGAGCATGTCGAGCGTCGCCAATTCCTTGGCCAGCACGACCGGGTGATGGAAGTCGCAGGCGAACACGCGGCAACCGACTCGCAGCGTGGTGGTGACTGCCGCCGCCATTGCGATCGACGTCAGCGGGGCAACGTCGATTGGGCGATGGCTCATTTCGGTGGCGATGTCGCCGGGCCCGAAGTAGTGGTCGGACGTGAACAGTGTGGAGTACCCGAGTTGCTCGGCCCGCCGTACGGTGCCGAACCAGTCGTCGGCCGACGATGCCTCGAATGCTTGCAGTCCGAAGCGAAATGGACGGGTTGGCATGGCGCTACCCACCTTCTTGTGGCAACTGGTC
>JAYTZE010000522.1:0-1420 GCA_043742385.1 Ilumatobacteraceae bacterium | reverse complement strand
CGGCTACACGATCGGCAGGTCGATCGGCTACGGCTACGTTCGCAATCCCGCCGGCGTCACCGCCGAGTACATCGCCACCGGCAGCTACGAGTTGGTGGTTGGCGGCCAGCGTGTCGCGGCCGAGGTCTCATTGCAACCCTTCTACGACCCCACCAACGCCCGGGTGAAGTCCTAGTGGAGTGTTTGACGCCACCCCGGGTGCGCCGCAGACACTCCACCGTGCGCTGCTAGCTTCGCCCGCAATGCCGAACGTGCCCGCCCAAGCCAGGATTGTGATAATCGGCGGGGGCATCATCGGCTGCAGCATCGCCTACCACCTGACGGCGATGGGCGAGACCGACGTCGTGTTGCTCGAACAGCATCAACTCACCGACGGAGCCACGTGGCACGCCGCCGGCCTGGTCGGCCAGTTGCGGTCGTCGCGCAACACGACCCGAATGCTGGAGCACTCCGTCGAGCTGTACGGTCGCTTGGAAGCCGAGACCGGCCAAGCCGTCGATTGGCACCAGGTCGGCAGCCTGCGGCTGGCCTGTTCGACCGAACGTGTCATGGAACTGCGGCGACTGACCACGATGGCCAAGAGCTTCGGTCTGCCGATGGAGATCATCAGTGCGCAACGCGCCCAGGAACTGTTCCCACTGATGACAACCGACGGCGTGCTGGCCGCCGCATTCCTGCCGACCGACGGCTACATCGATCCAGCCAGCGTCACCCAGGCGATCGCCAAAGGCGCGCGCATGCGCAACGCCCAGATCCACGAGCGCACCAAGGTCACCTCGATCACCGTCGACGGTCGGCGTGCCAGCACCGTGCACACGGACCAAGGCGACATCACATGCGAGATGGTCGTCAATGCCGCCGGTATGTGGGGGATGGAGATCGGACGGATGGCCGGCGTGCGCATCCCCGCAGTTGCCGTCGAGCACCAGTATGTGCTGACTGGACCGATCCCTGACTTCACTCCTGCCGAGCTTCGTCAGATGCCCACGATGCGCGACCCCGATTTGCTCGTGTACTACAAACCCGATGGACCCGGTCTGTTGATCGGCGGGTACGAACCCGACACGCTGCCGTTCGGCCACGACGGCATACCGGTGCCGTTCCAACGCCAGCTGTTGGAGCCCAACTTCGACCGCTTCGAGCAGCTGGCCACGCTCGCCGCGCAGCGAACACCCGTGATCGAACAGGCCGGAATCCGCACGATGATCAACGGCCCGATCCCCTACTCGGCGGATGCCGATTTCGTCATGGGCAAGGTACCCGAGCTCGACAACTACTACGTCGCAACTGGCTTCCTGTATGGCATCGCTGCCGGTGGAGGTGCGGGCAAGATGATGGCCGAGTGGATCCTCGAGGGACGGCCGTCGCTCGATCTCTGGCCGCTCGATGTGCGCCGCTTCGCCTTCCACCACACGACGCA
>JAYTZE010000521.1:0-6069 GCA_043742385.1 Ilumatobacteraceae bacterium | reverse complement strand
GCGGCGTGATGGCCCGTCCCATGATTCGCTCCACCGTGGGCGTGACACCAGTCGCTCGGCCGCAGCTCACGGTGGTACCACGCCGCCGCCGCACCGCTCGACTAGTGGCCGTCGCGGCCTTCTTCGCGTCGTGCCTGATGCTTGGCGCAGCTGCGTTTCAAACACAGTTGGCGCGCCGACAGGTCGAGCTCGACCTCGTCGATCGGCAGATTCGAGCGGCGCGCAACGACTTCAACAACCTTCGCAGCCAACGCGCCGACCTGCGCTCACCCGCTCGCCTCGCCGCCAGTGGGTCGGTACTCGGCATGACATCGTCGACCAAGACCGAGTTCATCGATATCGCGCCCGAGGTCGTCGCCGAAGTGCAGCTGAGCGCAGGCGGGGTGTTCGACCCCGGCACCGAGGCGAGTGATCCGGTGTTCGAGCAGTTCAAGGTCGTCAAGTCAATCGCAGGCGGATAAGGCGGAGTCATGAGGGACGTGAACCATGGGGCTCGCTCGCGGAGCCACCATCGACAGAGGGCAGTCGCGGTCGAGCCCGTTCGGCGCGGGCCGGCGTCGCCTGCTCGGCGCGCGCTCGAATCGCGGTCGAATGCGCACCGGCCGCCGGCTCCGCGTTCGCCGCTGCACCGAGCACCACAAGCGCGACAATCGTCGAAATTCGATCGACGGTTGCCACCCACCGCCGCCCGTCGCCCCGCAGCGCCGCCGCCACGCCGTGCGCAGCTCAAGAGTCAGCGCAATGCCCAGACCCTTCGCAAGCGCGCGGTCTCGCAACGCCAGAGCCGCATCTATCGAGCGGGTCAATCGTCGCGCCGGCTCGTCGCTGTGTTCGTGATCGCCGCTGTTTTGTTCCTGATGGTCCTGGCCCGCATCACGTTGCTGCAGACCGTTCAGGCCGACGAACTGCGTCTGGCGGGCAAGTCGCAACGCACGACCGAGCAACGGCTGAAGGCCCATCGCGGGACGATCTTCGATCGTGAGGGAGCGGACCTGGCCTTGTCAGTTCCGGCACGAACCATCACGGCCAATCCGAAGCTGGTGCTCGATCCCGTCGGCACCGTTCGCACGTTGACGGCACTCCTGCAGCTTCCTGTCTCGAAGCAGCAGGCCCTGACCGCTGCGTTCACGTCGAAGAAGAACTCGTTCGTGTACGTCGCCCGACAGATCGAGCCGCAATTGGCACAAACGATCGTGTCGCTGCGCCTCCCCGGAGTTTCATCACTCAGCGAAGACAAACGCATCCTTCCCAACGGTGACGTTGGGCGGAGCGTGATTGGTCGAACCGACCCGGATCTCGAGGGCACCGGAGGTCTGGAGAAGGAGTACAACGACATCCTTCGTGGCGTCGACGGCGAGAAGTCACAAGAGCATGACCGCGAGTTCCGCTCGATCGCCGGTGGCGACGAAACCGTTGCGCCGATTCCTGGCTCCGACATCGTGTTGACGCTGGACCGCGGACTGCAGTACCAGGTCGAGAAGGCCGTGTTGCAGCGCGTCGAGGCGCTCACGGCGATGGGCGCTACGGCAATCGTGATGGGCGTCGAGACCGGTGACATCTATGCCAGCGCCAACGTTCGGCGTGATAGCAACGGCGTCGCAGCCGTCACGTCGGCCAATCTCGCAGCGGTCGAGGCCCACGAGCCGGGGTCCGTCGCCAAGGTGTTCAGCATTTCTGCCGCAGTCAACGAAGGGCTGGCCTCGCCCGAAACGACGATCATGGTGCCCGGCTTTCTCACCTACAAACCAGTCAACAAAAGCGACGAGAAGTGGAAGTTCAAGATCCGCGACGCCGAACCGCACGAAGAAATGCCGATGAGCTTGCGCGACATCATCGTCCATTCCTCGAACATCGGTACCGTGCTGATGACCGAGGAAGTCGGCACCTTGCGGTTCGGCAGCTACCTCAACAAGTTCGGGTTCGGTTCGACGACCGGCCTCGGACTGCCCGACGAGAGCGCCGGCATCATGAAGCCGGCAGCCGATTGGCAGGCCACCGAGAAGGTAACTCCGCGTTATGGGTATGGCTACGCCGTGACGTCGCTGCAACTTGCAGCGGCCGTCAATACTATTGCCAATGGCGGTGTCTACGTAGCACCCCGTCTGGTGCTCTCGACGATCGATGCCAACGGGCAGACGCACGCCACCCCGGCGTCGCCGACGCGTGAGGTCGTGACACCACAGACGGCCGCCACAATGACATCGATGATGAAAGACGTCGTTTGTTATGGCACGGCGAAATACGCCAAGGTTCCGGGCATGTCGGTAGCCGGCAAGACCGGCACAACGCTGCTGAAGCCTACGAAGGATCCTGCCAAGGAAGCTGTACAGGGCGCCCCGGTTGCTCCCGATGCGGCACTGGCAAGTGTTCAGCCAACGAATACCGACTACCAGGCCGAAGATGGATCCAAGGAGTACTACTCGACGTTCGTCGGCTACTTTCCAGCAGACAACCCGCAGGTGACAATTCTGGTTTCGATCGATCGACCTGATCCAACCAGTCAGGATCGCCTTGGCGGCAAGGCTGCCGGGCCGTTGTTCTCGACGTTGGCGACCATCGCCATGCACGAACTGAAGGTCAGCCCCTCACCGAACGACAACGGCTGCCAGAACAGCGAGGGATGACAGCGATGTCTCGCATGCTTCGCGAGGTTATCGAGCAAGCGGGGCTTGATGAGATAACCGTCTACGGAGACGACGTCACGATCGAGTCGGTCGATTTTGATTCGCGCCGAGTTGGTGCCGGATCGTTGTTCTGCTGCCTCCGAGGAGCGCGGTCCGACGGACACGCGTTTGCGGCAGGGGCCAGCGCGGCGGGAGCGACCGCTCTGCTCGTCGACCACCGCCTCGATCTCGACCTGCCGCAGCTTGTCGTGCCCGATACTCGCCGAGCGATGGGCTGGTTGGCCGCGTCGTTCTTCCGACACCCGAGCCGGGCGTTGACGCTCGTCGGCGTGACGGGCACCAACGGCAAGACCACCACGACCCACCTGATCAACTCAATCTTGAGCGCTGCCGGTTGGTCGACGGGGATGATCGGAACCCTGACCGGTGCGCATACCACGCCCGAGTCGCCGGACCTTCAGTCTCGTCTGGCGGAGTTCGTGCTCGGTGGAGTCCGCGCCGTCGTCATCGAGGTGTCGTCGCACGCGCTCGAGTTGCAGCGCGTCGCCGGGTGTCACTTCCAGATCGCTGTGTTCACCAACCTCGGTCGCGACCATCTGGATCTGCACGGTACGCAGGAGCGCTACTTTGCGGCAAAGGCGCGATTGTTCCAGCCCGATCTTGCCGACGCAGCCATCGTCAACACTGATGATCCCTATGGTCGACTGTTGATGGACGTGGGGTCGATTCCCGTCGAGGGTTTCGGGCTGGCCGACACGTCAAATGTCAGCGTCTCGGCGACCCACCACAGCTACTCGTGGCGGGGCCAATCCATCTCCGTACCGATCGGCGGCGAGTTCAACGTGATGAACAGCCTGGCTGCGGCGACTGCCTGTGCTCGGCTCGACATCGATCTGACGACGATCAAGCGGGGCCTGGAAGGTGCCGCTGCCGTGCCGGGACGGTTCGAAGCGGTCGTGGCCGGTCAGCCGTTCGCGGTCATCGTCGACTATGCGCACACACCGGATGGCTTGGAAAAAGCGATCGGTGCCGCACGTCATGTCGCCGGAAGTGCATTCGTCCACGTCGTATTCGGCTGCGGAGGCGACCGCGATCGTGAGAAGCGCCCGCTGATGGCAGCAGTGGCGTCCACATTGGCCGATCACGTCGTGGTCACGTCCGACAACCCCCGTTCGGAGGACCCGCTCGAGATCATCAATGCCACGATGCGAGGGGTCCCATCGGACTACCGTGGCCGCGTTGTGATGGAACCAGATCGCCGTCGGGCCATAGAGATTGCCATACGTCGGGCGCGTCCGGGAGACGTGGTTGTGATTGCCGGCAAAGGTCACGAACGAACGCAGACCATCGGCGACCAAGTGTTGGAATTCGACGATCGAGCGGTTGCCCGACAGGCCTTGGAGGCCCTTCGATGATCGCCGTCATGATCGCCGGGACGTGCGCGATGATCGCCTCGCTGGCCGGCACCCGCTACCTCATCACCTTCTTCCGCGACCGCGGCAAGGGCCAGCCGATCCTCGGCAAGGAAGATCGCGGGCCCGACCACCACATGCCCAAGCAGGGCACTCCAACCATGGGCGGCGTGGCCATCGTGATCGCTGCGTTCTTCGGTTGGGTGGTGGCCCACTTCCGCGGTGGCCTGGCCTTCTCCAACCAGGCGGCCATCGCATGGGTCGGCATTCTGGTGTTGTCGGGGATGGGTTTGCTCGACGACTACATCAAGGTCAACAAGGCCCACAACCGCGGCATCTTCTGGAAGAAGAAGAGCTACGTCACGCTGGTCATCTCGATGGGTATTGCCTGGTGGCTGGTGGCCGCGACAGGAGTCAGCGAGACGATCTCGTTCACTCGGTACAACTGGCCAGGCTGGCATGTGCCGTGGCCGATCTGGGTGGTCTTCGCCGGAGTCACCATTTGGAGCACCTCGAACGCCGTCAACGTCACCGATGGCCTCGACGGTCTCGCCGCCGGCGCTGCGCTGCTGGCCTTCCTGGCCTTCACGATCATCGCCTACTGGGCGTTCCGTAACCCGGAGATCTATGGCGTTACGACGAGGCTGGTCACTGGCAAGGGTGTGGTCAACCCGCTCGACCTGGCGGTGCTCGCTGCGGCGTTTGCCGGCGCGTGTGGCGGATTCCTGTGGTTCAACGCCGCGCCCGCGCGCATCTTTATGGGTGACGTGGGTTCACTAGCGATAGGTACAGCCTTGGCGTTGCTGGCGTTGACGACCAACACCCAGATCCTGCTCGTGCTGATCTGCGGCATCAACGTCGTCGAGGCCGGCTCGGTAGCGATTCAGATGGGTGTCTTCAAGGCCTCGGGGCGGAAGCGTCGGCTGTTCCGCATGTCGCCCATTCATCATCATTTCGAGTTGCTCGGCTGGCCGGAAACCACCGTGATCATTCGGTTCTGGCTGATCGCGGGCATCTGTGTGGCGACGGCCCTGGCCATCTACATCGGTGACTTCACTCGGCTGGAACTGCGCGGCAGATGACCACCACGGCACTGGTATATGGAATAGCGATCTCCGGGGAGGCCGTCGCACATGCGTTGCACGAGCGCGGCGTTCGCGTGCTCGTCGCCGACGACGCCCCCAACGATGCCAAGGTCGCGGCGGCGGGCGCCGTCGGCAGCGACTTGATCGCTCGTCCCGATGCCGCGGAACTCGACCGATTGATGGCGATGTGCGACATGGTGTGCCCGGCGCCGGGCATAGCGGAAACCCATCCGGTGATTGCTTCGGCCGAACGCCACGGCAGACCGATCCGCACAGAAATCGACCTGGCGTACGAGTGGGAGCAACTGCGAATCGGAGGGCCTCGCCCGATGCTGGCGGTCACCGGCACCGACGGCAAGACGACGACCACGATGATGGCCGCAGCGATGCTGCGCTGCGCCGGGCTGAAGGTTGCGGCTGTCGGCAATACCGAAGTGCCGCTGATCGCGGCGCTCGACACCGACGTCGATGCGTTCGTCGTCGAGTGCAGCAGTTTCAGGCTGAATTGGATCGACCACTTCCGCAGCGAGGCCTCGGTGTGGTTGAACCTTGCCGAGGATCACCAGAACTGGCATGTGTCGATGCAGGCCTACGAGCAAGCCAAAGCGCGGATGTGGAGTCACAACCTGCCCAGCGATGTCGCCGTGGGCTATGCGGCCGATCCGGTCGTCATGCGCCACCTCGCCGCTGCGACCGGTCGAAGGTGCACATTTGGTGAAGATACCGCCGACTATCGACTGGCGGGTTCGACGCTGACCGGGCCTGAAGGGGCAATCGCTGAGCGCTCGACGATGACCCGTGATCTTCCGCACGATGTGACGAACGCCTTGGCAGCTGCAGCGATTGCAATCGAATCCGGCTTGGCGAGCGCCGCCGCCGTGGCCGAAGCCCTGGCAACGTTCGAGCATCCGCCGCACCGGATCGAACCGATCGGTGAGTTCGGTGGCG
>JAYTZE010000520.1:0-1421 GCA_043742385.1 Ilumatobacteraceae bacterium | reverse complement strand
GCACATCGTCGACGTTGGCCAGGGTCGACAACTGGCCGGCCTCGGCGGCCGAGATCATTCGGCTCGGCACTCCCATCGAGTTCTGCAGCGCGGTGTTCCGTTCGAACACGGTGACATCGGCCGGGTCGGTCAGCAAGAACAGGTAACCGACCTGCTGCAGGCCGATGTCGGCGCCGGGTCGCACGGCGAATTGCTCGAACGCATCCATGGAACGCAACGCCAAGGCAATGTTGATCTCGTCGGAGAATTGCAAGCGCACCCCACCCGCCGACTTCGAGGTCGAACCACACGACAACTGGTCCGCCTCGAGCAGCAGCACATCGGTGACGCCCGCCTCGGCCAGATGGAACGCGGCACTAGCGCCCATGACACCGCCACCGATGATCACCACCTCGGCGCGATCGGGAAGCGATCGGTCCAACGCCATACAGTCTCTGAGTGTGACCGATCAGCCCGCTCCGATCCAACCCGTCGCTGCCACGACCATGCCCCGCTACGCCGGCTCGTCGACGTTCGTACGACTGCCGGAGCTACGCGACGTCGATCGTTGCGACATCGCGATACTCGGTGCACCGTTTGACGGAGGCGTCAGCTTCCGCCCCGGTGCGCGATTCGGGCCTACCGCGGTCCGCCAGGCGTCTCGCGCGATCCGCCCGCAATATCACCCCGAATTCGACGTGCAACCGTTCGCCGACCTGCAGTTTGCCGACGCCGGAGATGTTGCCTGCAATCCGTACTCGATCGCCGAGTCACTCGCGGCGATCGAGGCCAGGGCCAGCGAGTTGTTAGGACCGGAGGATGGGCCGCATCCGGTCGATGGGTTGATCACGATCGGCGGTGACCACACCATCGCCTACGCGCTGCTGAAGGCGATGCACCGTCGGTTCGGCAAGGTCGCGCTCGTTCACTTCGATGCGCACCTCGACACCTGGGATGTCTACTTCGGTGAACGCTTCACCCACGGCACACCGTTCCGGCGCGCCGCGGAGGAAGGCCTGTTCGACACCGACGCATCGATGCATGTCGGCATCCGCGGACCCATCTATTCACCATCCGACTACACCAACGACGCTGCGCTGGGCTTCTCGATGATCAGCTGCGACGATCTGCAACGACTCGGCGTCGACGAGGTCGCCCAGCGAATCCGTACTCGCGTCGGCGATCGGCCGTTGTACTTGTCGATCGACATCGACGTGCTCGATCCCGCGCATGCGCCGGGCACCGGCACTCCCGAGATCGCCGGCATGACCAGTCGAGAACTCGTGATGATCCTGCGCGGCCTGGCTGGTATGAACCTGGTGTCGGGCGACGTTGTCGAGGTAGCCCCGGCATACGACCATGCCGAGATCACATCGCTGGCCGCGGCGACCATCGTCTACGAGTTGGCCTGCCTGATAGCGGTCAAGAACCGCTGAGTGAGA
>JAYTZE010000519.1:0-6081 GCA_043742385.1 Ilumatobacteraceae bacterium | reverse complement strand
TCCGTTACCCGATGTTCTGCCGCCGCCCCCGCCGGCGCCGCAGTCGTATCGGGAACGGTTCGCCACCTTGTTCGGGCCTGGCAGCCTGACGATCGAGGAGCAGGTCAACTACTACGTGAGACTCAGCCTCGATATCGACAGCGCCAACTCCGACGAAGCCCTCGCGCTCCTGCGAGTGCTCCACGCCAGACCAGACCTGTCGTGGAAGGTGCGCGACGACATTGACAAGCTCATCGGGGAGCCCCCGGGCGCCGGCACACAGCCCAACCCGCCTGGTGTCGGCGACGCGGTGACCAAGCCCGCTGAGATCGATGATGGCGGGATCGAAGCCGGGCCCCGGCATCGATCGAAGCGTCTGACCTGGGGGCTCGCCATCGTTGTCGCTGCCGTTGTGGTCGTCGGCGTCGTGCTCCTCCTCGGACGCGACTCCGACTCCGACGCCGTGCCCCCACAACCAGAGAACAGCTCGTGCAGCATCGACACCTGCAGTGAAACCCCGATCAGGTTCATCGATCTCGCCGGCGACGAGGGTGAGATCGAGGTGACTCTCACCGATCCATTCAGCAATGAAGTCGACGATGTGGATCCCCCGGCGCCGCGGTCGGATGGCTCCCTCGAGTGGGTATGGTCGGCTGACTACCACGACCCTCTCGGCACGTACACCGTACAGTTCTCGAGTCCGAGTTCGGAGACGATCGAGTACAACTTCACCGTCGAATCGGGGAGCGGCCCGTTCGGTGTCGTCCAACGATTGGCGGAAGCGATTTCTGCTGGGGATTGGGAGACGGCTGCAGCGATCGACGGCCGCATCCGCGACGAATTGGATCAGGAGGGAGTCGAGTTCCTCGAGCTGAAGTATCCGCCCTCTGCCGAGAAGCACTGGGTTCCGAACGACGCCTCCGGCCAGCCCAACGCACTCAGCACCACGATCATCGGGGCGTTCATCATCTATCTCGAGGACGAGAATGAGACTTTCGCGTATTGCGAGGTCTGGGCCGTCGATCCCGGCGAAGAGACCATGAGATCGGGCAAGCTTCCGGTTCTCGGCGATGGGCAGGAGCGGGCGTCATTGTCGGGTCGCGTGCCGCCGAGCACTTTCAACGAGTGGATTGCAGATCGGTGTGTTGCCGCCGCAGAGCCGGAGTCAAGCTGATCGTCGACCAGGCCCCCTCTTGCGTGGGTTTACCGCTGCCGAACGCAGGGAACTGTTTGCCCATGAGTGACAACGCCTTGAACAGTTGGTGGGCAGGCCTGACCACGCAGCAGCAGTCCGAGGCGCTGACGATCCCTCACAAGCTGCCCGAGTGGATGACGGACAGCCTCAAGGCATCGGAGATACTCGACCACCTGCAGTTTGGCAACGAGGTGCCGAGCGAGTTCGAGTCGCGGCCCTTGGTCATGTTCCTCGAAAGTAAGCGAACGTCACCGAACTGATGTAGTCACGTTCCTGCCGATACGGCTCGAAATCGAAACACATTGAAAACTCTCCCGACCGCTAGACGGTCGCATCACTCCGGTGCGTTCACTGCTTCCATGAAGGCGTTCTTGAAGAACTACAAGGTCAGCATCCCCTCAGCAATCGCATTGCTGGCAGTCGCCGCCTGGCTCGCATTCGGATACTTTGCTATCCACACCGCCTTCATCGACGACGAAGTCAGTGAAGCCGCGCCGGTATTCGTATCACCCGCCGTTCCGGCAACCACGACCACCGACGTTGCGGTGGGCGTTGCAACTACACCGGTCGATACCGCCGCGCCGTCCGCGACCGCAGGCACCCCTGGCATCACTGCACCATCCACTCCCGAGGTCACTACCGAGGCCCTCGGCTCGTTCGTTTCCCGCGAGCACAACACTTCGGGGACCGCGTCGGTGCTCAGCAACGGCACCGGGCAACGGTTCTTGCGCTTCGAGAACTTCGAGACGTCGAACGGCCCAGATCTTAACGTCTACCTTGTCAACAGCTCGACGAGCGACGTAACCGACTACATCGATTTGGGAGACCTCAAAGGCAACGTCGGCGATCAAAACTACGAACTTCCTGTCACCGCCGACCTCGGCACCTACGACACCGTGGTGGTCTGGTGCGTCCGCTTCTCCGTCGCCTTCGGCGATGCCAAGCTCCAGACTGCCTGAGCGATCACGCGGTCTCATTCGGGTCGTGAGATCGACGCCACGAGTGCTGCCACGGCGTTGATCACGTCCGGCAACGCTGCCTCTGCCACAGGCGACAGCCGATCCCCGACGTCGAGCGATTGCACTCCGCAGCTGACGACAAAAACGTCGGCGGACCGGCCATACAGTTCGTCGGAGAGCGAGACGAGTGTGGCCGGGCTGAGGTGATGCGACCAAGTATTCGGGGCGGGGCCGGATCGTTCGACGCGTTCGACCGTGAACTCGCCCGGTGGAAGACCACTGGTCGCGTCGATGAGCACCACAAGGGCAGCGGTGCTGATATCGAGCGCAAGTTCGGGCGTCAGCTGGTGCCGTTGGAGGATCTCCGCGCCAGCGAAACGGTGATCGTCGATGAGGCGTTCAGCCGCGTGCCACCCGAATCCGTCATCGGTACGCAGCATGTTCCCGTAGCCAATGACAACGATCCCGTCAGTCACCGCATCAGCTCGTCGAGCACCACTCCCGACGGACCGAGGAGCTGGAGATGGAGGGCCATCTCGCCGAGTGCGTGCGTGGAGCAGGACAGGCAGGGGTCGTAGCAGCGGATGACTGCCTCGACTCGGTTCAACATCGGTTCCGTCAGCTTCGCGCTCTTGACGTAACGCTTCGCTACTTGGAGCACGCTCCGATTCATCGCCAGATTGTTGTGACCCGTGGCGATCACGAGGTTCACCCACTCGACGATCCCATCGGCATCAACCCGGTAGTGATGCAGCAGCGTGCCGCGTGGTGCCTCGGAGACTCCGATTCCGTCATTGCTGTTGATCCCGGCGATCGAGCGAACGCGCGGCAAGAGGATGTCTGGCCCGCGAAGGAGTTCGTCGATGCGCTCGGCGGCGTAGAGGGCGTCGATCAGCCGTGCGTAGTGATAGTGGAACGAGCTACTGGGAACGAGCCCGAGTCTCCAACTGTCAAGGCAGCGACGTTACCACGGGTGACGTGCGCCGAATTCTGAGTGCTGAAGACATCCACCGAAGCATCGCCCGTTCATTACTAGGGTGATCGCACTCGCGGGAGAGGGAGCGGTTTCCATGTCGACACAGGTGCCAGGCCAGCCACGAAGTACGCCGCCGCCTTGGTTGGTCCCCACCGGAATCGGCATGATCATCGCCCTGCTCGTGGCACTCATCGTTGTCGTACTCACCCGTGACGACGATGGCGGCTCGTCCCCGCCCGAGACAACCGAGGCACCGGTCGGAACCACCGTCTCGACTGAGCCGGAGACCACCCTCGCGGAGACGACGACGCCGTCGGCAGAAACCGTGCCCGATACGACAGTGCCGACCACCGAGCCGACGACGACGCTGCCAGTGGTGGAGGAGGTTGCCCGAGGCCAGGCGCTGGTGGTAACTGGCGGCGAGACGCGAACGTTCTCGGTCGTTGCCACGTGCAGCGACTTCTGGGCTGGCGTGCAGACCACGAGTCATGTATTCATCGACAACGCCACGCAGCGCGTGTGGGTAGTCGACGTGTTCGCGTTCGAAGAGGGCGGCAGCCGAGGCATGCTCGCCGTCGACATGGACTTCGCGATCGCCGCCAACTTGTTCGGCCAGAACGCGCCGCCATCGCCCACCTACTCTGGTGAGATCGACGAGAGTCAGGCGGGCGTCGCACGCGCTGCGTTGCAGCGCACCTCGGGCGACGGTCCTGCCTCGATCGACATAGCGCTCGGCGAGCCCACGACCGTCGACGACTGCGCGGTCGGGTGGTTCACGCCGCAGTCGCCGTTCGCAGCCGGCATCCAGGTCGAGTGGCTCTCTCCCGACGAATCGGACGGGAAGCGATTCAACGTGCTCGCCGACTGCGGTGGCGAACTGCTGGTGACCGGTGGCGGCCTGCTGCTGACCACCTACCCGCAGGACCTCGTGACGATGTCCGCCGGTCTCGTGAACTCGTACAACTTCATCGGCGATGCGGTGTGGTGGACGAACATCTCCGAGCCGCAGCCGGACGAGACGGCGTTCGATCAGGGCGGTGGAGGCGACATCACCGCAGCGATCAAGGTGTACCCCGACGGCGACCGCACGGCTGCGCCGGGCTATCTGTCGTGGACCGAGCGCCCATTGCGTTCGTCCGTCGGCGAGGTCGGCCTCCTCGATGACGTCTGCATCGCCGACCCCTGATCAGCGGCCTGACAACGAGGACTAACCCTCCTCCTGGTACCTCCACCGGAGGGCCTCAGCCGCGTAGCCGATCTCCGGCGCTGCGGCGTTGTCGGCAGCGAACTCGAAGTGCTCGCGGGCGACATCGAAATCGTGCGCGTGGTAGGCAATCATTCCCAGGTAGTACCGGGCGCGTCCCTTGGCCTCATCGTCGTTGATCCCGCTGGTATCGGCGACGACCTGTTCAAACATGGCCTTCCCGTTGTCTCCCGACCCCGATTCGAACGTCTCCATGCCGGAGGTGAGCTCGAATCCATGACTGATCGCGCGCTCATCGAGAAAGCCCTCCATTCCCTGGTTGTCGTTGGCCTTCTCGATGAGCTTGCGAGCCTCGTCGGCGCTCGAGCCCGAACTCTCCGCCAAGGCGGCCTGGGCCCACTCCTCGGCCTGTCGGGCGAAGCCGCGATCAAGCATGCTCTGAGCCATGAGCAGACACACCCGAGACCGCTGCGCGGGCAACGTCGCAGTGCTGTCCATGATCCGAGCCACGAGTTGATCGAACGTGGCGTGATCGTTGGTGGCGTTGGCCGCCACGACCGCGTTCATGTAGCGAGTGAGCACCTCTGGTGTATCCGGAACGACATCGGGATCGACGGCCGCGTCTGCGGTCTTGGCGTCGATCACCTTCAGCAGGTCGGCGCCCGCCGGACCGGCGGCTTCCAGCCAGCGGTACGCCTCGTCGTCGTTGCCCTGCCCCATGAGGAGGGTCCCGACGCGGAGGTACGCGTGCTTGCGGCTGTCATCGCTGTCGAACAGCCCGGCCGCCGACGCCGACCAGTAGAGCGACAGCGCCACGTCGTGCTGCTCGCGATCGAAGGCAAGGTCGGCCTCGCGGATGTACTCCGCTGTCTGCTGAGCATTCTCGGGAAGCGCCGTCGGATCATCAATTGCCATGCGGCACTGTCGCGCCGCGGCCGCCGGCCGTGGGTGCCGATGCTGTGCCCGATCGGGAAAGGCGGTGTCACGGTCTGAACGCCTGTAGACGCGCCAGAATGACCTGATGGATCAGCACGCTCACGCCGGGCACGGCCACGAGCACGACCGCGGGCTGCACGGCTTTGCGCGCTACATGCAGATGCTGCCGAAGATGTGGCGCTCGCCGGTCAGCCTCGAGGTGATTCGCTCCATCGCGCCGCAGCCGGGTGAGAGTGTTGTAGATATAGGCGCAGGCATGGGCCCCGCCTCGGTGCTCGCCGCGAAGGCTGGCGCCTCGGTGCTAGCGGTCGACCCGACGCCGTACATGCGACACATCCTCGGAGTGCGCCGACTCGGTCAGCGCGCCCGAACCGCAATCCGAGTAGCCGACGGCTCCGCCGAGTCCATCCCCGCCGCCGATCACAGTGTCGACGCGTTGTGGACGGTGAACACCATGCACCATTGGACGGATCTGAATGCGGCGGTCCACGAACTGGCGCGGGTGCTGAGACCGGGTGGGCGGCTGCTGCTCGTTGACGAGGACTTCGACGCGCCAGCGCACCCGGCCTTTGCGCACATGCACGATCGAAAGGCAGAGCGGGCCCACGACTTCACTGAGATCGACCCTGCAGTCGTGGCGGAAAAGCTGAGGGCAGCAGGGTTCACCACCGTCGAAGGTTCCACAGGCTCGATGAGCGACCGCCCCGTGAAGGCAGTTCGCGCCACGCGGTGATCCTCGGGCTTGCGTGGCTCCTCGCCCAGAAGCCCTGGATCGTCCCGATCCCTGGCACGCGCAAGCCGCACCGACTAATGGAGAACATCGGCGCCGCGG
>JAYTZE010000518.1:0-1425 GCA_043742385.1 Ilumatobacteraceae bacterium | reverse complement strand
GCGGCTACCACGGCCCGTGCATCGCCGCGCCCGGGTACCCGATGTACTACCTCAACGTGCTCGCAGGGCCAGGGGGCGAGCGGTCGATGGCGTTCTGCGACGACCCGACCCACCACTGGGTCCGCGACACATGGGCCGATATGGCCACCGATCCCCGGTGCCCGATGACGACGAAGAATGGAAGAACAACGTGAGCAAGACGATACGAATCGGTGTGATCGGCTTCGGCTGGATGGGCCAGGCCCACAGCCGAGGTTGTCGCCGCGCGCCCAGCTACTTCCTCGAACGCGACTACGAGCCCGAGTTGGTGGTGGTCAGCGACACCGTCGAGGCGCGGCGCGTTGATGCGGTGCGATCGTTCGGCTATCAACGCGCTGTCACCGACTGGCACGAGGTCGTCGATGCGCCCGATGTCGACGTCGTGTTCGTCACCGCGCCCAACATGCTGCACGTCGAGATGGTCGAAGCAGTTGCTGCTGCGGGCAAGCCTGTGTTCTGCGAGAAGCCGGTCGGGGGTACGCCACCGCAAACGGTGATCGCCGAACGTGCTGCTCGCCACGCAGGCGTGATCACGGGCGTCGGGTACAACTATCGATGGGCGCCGCTGGTGCAATACGCCAAGCAGTTGATCGACACCGGTGAGCTCGGTGAGATCACCAACTACTACGGCCGATTCTTCTCGATGTACGGCAGCGACCCGATGGGCGCGCTGTCGTGGCGATTCCTCATCGATCAAGCTGGTCGCGGTGTCAGCACCGACATCCTCAGCCACGCGGTCGACCTCGGCCACTATCTGGTGGGAGGTATCGCCAAGGTGTGCGGCACGGGCGAGACGTTCATCAAGCAACGCCCGTTGGCCACCGAAGGCGGCACACACTACGACCGGGGCAGGCCCGGCGACCCGACCGGCGAGGTGACCAATGAGGACTACGTCGGCATGATGTGCGTGTTCGAGAACGGCGCAAGGGGAACCTTTGAAGCCTGCCGCTCGATGGTGGGCCCGGAGAGCCAGAACAGCTTCGAGATCTACGGCACGAAGGGTTCGGTCGCCTGGAACTTCGAGAAGATGAACGAGTTGCGCGTCTACATCGCGACGGAGCACAAGCACACCGGATTCACGACGGTTTTCGCCGGCGATCGCTTTCCCCCGCATGGCAACTTCGTGCCCGGCAACGCCAACAGCATCGGGTTCGAGGATCTGATCTGCATCGAGGATCACGAATTCCTGCAATCGGTCGCGGCCGGCCGCCAGTACACACCGGGCTTCACCGAAGCGTTGGCGTACGTGTCGGTGCAAGACGCAGTGTTGCGAAGCTGGGAAAGCGGGCGTTGGGAAGACGTCGTGTCGTTGAGGGAGGAATGATGGGTACCACTCGACTCACGACCGCTGCGGCGATCGTGCGCTATCTGGTTGCACAGCGAACG
>JAYTZE010000517.1:0-6094 GCA_043742385.1 Ilumatobacteraceae bacterium | reverse complement strand
GCTTCCACGCTCGCCTGTAGCGGTCGACGATGTCGACGCGCGACTCATCGGCCGACCGAGATTGGTCCCGGTGTAGGTGAGAGGGCGGCGAACGTCATACTCGGAGAGCCCTTCTAGCTTCCAGAGCATTGTCTCTCGCACGTCGCGCAGGTCACTGTGCAAGTACTCCTTCGCGAAATCATCGATCACGGAAACGGGTCTGCCAGCCGGGCACCAGGCGTACCACCACAGCCAGACCCCGGCGCCGCTGGCGCATAGCTCGTCGATCCATCTTTCGACCTCGTCACGTGCCCGGCGCAGACTGCACTCGAGATCTGCGAGAATCTGACGATGCTGACGTTGAACTCCGTTGCGCCTGACTTCGAACTGCCGGACGAACACGGCAGGAACGTTCACCTTCAGGACCTGCGGGGTCATTGGGTGTTGCTGTGGTGGTACCCGAAAGCGGCGACACCCGGTTGAACGATCCAGGGTCAGGGCCTGCGTGACAGCGCCCGCCGATTCGAGGAGCTCAATGCAGTCATCCTCGGCGTTTCATTCGACACACCGGCCGAGAACCTCGCGTTCGCCGAAGCGCAGAGCTTTCCGTTCCGTCTGTTGAGCGATGTGAATCGCGCGGTCGGGGCCACATACGAAGTCGTTCGTGCTCCGGGGGAGAAGTATCCCGAGTACCCGATGCGTCACAGCTACCTCATCGATCCCCATGGTCGGATCCATCGTCGCTACGAGGTGACCGACGTCGCGAGCCATGCCGCCGACGTGATCAGCGATCTCGAGGCGGCTCAGACCGAAACGTAGTCAGCTCTAGCGGCCCGGGCGAGAGCCGGGATTGACACGCGCGAGAATGCGACATGATCGCGGGCGGACTGACATCGAGCCCGTTGCTGGCGGGCAGTGACTCCGCCGACGTTGCGGCCTTTGCGGAGCATCTCGAGTCGCGACGGCTCGATCCGGGCGACCGGCTGATGCTCGAAGGTGAAACGGGAAAGTTCTTCGCGTTTCTCGTCTCGGGGCAGGTCGCGGTGACCCGCGCCGGACCGAACGGCCCCGAGGAACTGGCTCTCGTCGGCGGCGGTTCGGTGATAGGTGAACTTGCGCTGCTGCGCGGTAGGCCTCGCGCCGCCACGGTGACCGCGACGGTGCCGACTGTTGCGCTTACTGGCGACACCGAAGCATTCGCGCTGCTGCTCGACATGCCGGGTGTCCGCGAGCGGATCGAGCGCGTCGTGAGTGCCCGGCTGGCCGAAGTCGCGCGTCCTGTCCATGCCAACCTGCGCGACGGCACGCCAATCTTGTTGCGCCCGTTGCTGCCGTCCGATCGCGATGGAATCGCCGCGGCCCTCAGAGAAATGTCGGCCGAGTCATTGCGACGGCGGTTCTTCAGCGGCGGCCAGCCAACCGAGCGGATCATCGACTACCTCGTCTCCATCGACTACATCAATCATTTCGCCTGGCTCGTCCTCGACGCTCGAGTGCCCAACGACGGTTGGGCGACGGCGAGATACATCCGCCGCCGCGACACCGCCGACTGCGCAGAGTTGGCGTTCACGGTCAAGGACGCCCACCAAGGTCGCGGCCTTGCCAGTTTGCTGTTGGGTGCCATCGGTGCAGCGGCCTCGGTCGGTGGCATCCGTGACTTCACGGCCATGCTGCTCTCGGACAACGTGCCAATGAGGGCGGTGCTCGCAAAGGCAAACGCAATGTTCGCATTCGATGAGCCCGGAGTGACCCGAGCAGACCTGACGGTGCAGAACGCGATGTCGCGACTCAGCGACGCGCTCTGTCGTGAACTTCAAAGCGCAGCGCGTGATGTCGTCACCGCCGCGGGTCTGGCGCTCACCCGAGCGGCCGATCGCTAACGGTTTGTCGTCGAACGCGGGTAGTCATTGAGTGTGACTCGCTTTCGTTCTCGGAACTACTCCGTCGCCACCGTTCCCGTCGGTGTCGACGAGTTGTGGTCGGTGGTCACCGACACGGCAGCGCTCGCCGAGTTGACGCCGTTAGTGGCCCACATCGAAGCCGATGGTGATCGCTGGTCGTGGACACTGGTCGGCGTTTCAGCCTGGGGAGTAAATGTGGCCCCGACGTTCACCGAGCGAATGACCTTCGAACCATGCACGCGCATCGCGTTCCAGCATGACCCGGCGCCGGGTTCCCCGGAACGGGCTGGAGCCGATGGTGTCTATGAACTCGTCGTGATCGATTCCTCCAACACACGACTCAGCATCGATATCACTGCGTGGGTCGAATTACCGATTCCGTCGATTGCTCGCGGTGCAGTCGAACGGGTCATGGCGACCACCATGCGGCTCGCCGGTGATGGATTCGCTCGACGCCTCTACCGGCGCCTTGGCATCGAGCCAACGGATCAGGCCGACGACACCTAGCATGCCCTCAACGCCGCCATCGAGAGGCACTGACATGTTGACGCCCACCACGAATGTTCTCGTTGCCGGAGGATCAGGCTTCATCGGCCGGCATCTCACGGACAGACTTCTCGGCGAAGGTCACCACGTCGCAGTGATGACTCGAACGCCGTCAACTCGAACCGACAACGCTGTCGAGGTCGAGGGCGACGTGACCAGGCTGGAGACCGTCGCCAAGGCACTTGATGGGGTCGACATCGCTTACTACTTGGTGCACTCGCTGGACCGAGGGGACTTCGAGGCAGCCGACCGCGAGGGTGCTTCGAACTTCGCTACCGCTGCGAAGGCTGCCGGCGTGCGAAGAGTGATCTACCTCGGCGGATTGGGAAGGGCCGAAGACGATCTCTCGCCCCACCTGCGTAGCCGACGCGAAGTCGAGGATCTCCTCAGCGAGCACGTCGAGACCGTCGCCCTTCGGGCGGCGATCGTGATTGGGCAGGGAAGCGCGAGTTGGGAGATCTTGTGTCAACTCGTCGAACGCCTACCCGTGATGGTGACGCCGCGTTGGGTCAACACGGTGACCCAGCCGATCGCTATCGACGATGTCGTCGAGTACTTGGTTCGTTGCCTCGACCGAACAGTCGTGCCGCCGGGCCATTACGACATCGGGGCTCCGGAGTCGACGACCTATAGAAACATGATGGGTACGGTTGCCAAGTTGCTGCGCAAGCCACTGCTGATCGTGCCGATTCCGATTCTTTCGCCCGGCCTATCGGCCGGTTGGCTGCGTTTGGTGACCGACGTCGACATGACAACGGCGCGCGCCCTCGTGCAGTCGCTCGTCAACCCGGTCGAAGTCACCGAACGTCGATTGGAAGCACTCACCGGTCATCACCCTCGATCGTTCGTCCAGGCCGCCACCGCTGCGCTGTCGGAGAGGCTCGATCACACCGCTGCCGCCGTGTCGAGATGACGCCGGTCGTCCACGACGTCGTGGACTCCCGACCAACACGCGTTGCGCTGGTTGCGCTCGTGATGGGTGCCGTGTTGCTCGGCATCACGCTGAACGTCGACGACGGCAGCTGGGAGTTCTACGCTGCAGGCTTCGCTATGGCCGCGACCTGGATCGTCGCGTATGTGTTGGCGCGCACACGGTCTCGACGGGACCGGCGTCGCACAGTCGACGCATCTATCGGGGTGGTCGTCGGGAGCGCCATGTTCGGAGTTTTCGCCGCCGGATCGTGGGTTCTGCACAACGTCCGCCTGTTCGACAGCGCGGTCGACGAGTTGCTGCGAACAGCGGATTCTTCCAGTGTCGGTTGGGTGCTCACCCTCGCGTGCGTCAACGCAGTCGCAGAGGAGTTTTTCTTTCGAGGCACGCTCATCGACGCAGCACGCGGCCGGTTTCCCATGGCTGTCGCAGTCGTTCCCTACGTGTTGGCAACAGTACCTTCGGGCAACATCGCGCTCGTCATCGCGGCTGCGGTGATGGGCACGGTGTTTGCGCTGCTGCGAATCCGTACCGGCGCGCTGACTGCGTCGATCGCAACCCACGTCACGTGGTCGACCCTGATGATCCTTGCCTTTCCTCGCTGAGATTATTGTGCTCTGACCGCGAAGCTTGTAGACAGTTGTGCAGTCGAGTCACCGCCGACCCAGACGTCGAAGGTTGAGGAATCGGTCACCCAGTCTCGGACAGCTGCGTTCCAGTACTGCCGCTCGTTCGGCCCTATCAGGAACTGGAGCCTGCGTGATTCACCTGCCGCGAGTGTGACCCGGGAGAAGCCTTTGAGCTCGCGTACCGGACGCGACGCGAAGCCGTGTCGTTGGTGGATGTAGAGCTGGACGACCTCGTCGGCTTCTCGATCCGCCGTGTTGGTGACCTCCACTGACGCGGTGACAGTTCCACTCGTGGTGATGGCAGGCTGATCGACTGCGAGGTTGGCGTACTCGATATGGCCGTAACTCAAGCCGAAACCGAACGGGAACAGCGGCGTGCTCTCCTCGTTCCAATAGCTCTGCGCCTGGTTCTCGGGCGCATGCGAGAGGGTGTGTGCGTAGACCATCGGCACCTGCCCTACCGTGCGCGGCCAGGTGAAGGGGAGCTTGCAGCCGGGGGAGACATCACCGAACAGCAGGTTTGCCACGGCGTCGCCGCCGCGTGTGCCGGGGTACCAGATGTCGAGGATCGCCGGCACGTGCTCCGCGGGCCAGCGCAGGTCCAGCGGGCGCCCGTTCATGACGAGCAACACCGCCGGCGTACCCGTCCCGACAACGGCCTGCAGCAGTTCCAGCTGGCGTCCCGGCAGCTCCAGCGACGACCTCGAGGCCGCCTCGCCGATCATGTTCTGCCACTCACCAGCAACGACGACCGCAACATCCGCTCCGCGGGCAAGGTCGACGGCTTGCTGGAACTCGGCCTCCTCGTCGAACCCTTCGGGATCCTCGGGTCTGTTCCCTCCGAACATGTCGAACATCGAGGCAAACACGCGTTGCGTGACGCGCACACCGCGGGCATGATCGACCCGCACGCCGTCCCCTGCCTTGGCGCGGATGCCTTCCAACACGGTGACCGTCTCGTCGAGGTCGAAGTCGAAGACCCATGGCCCGATGGTGTCACGCTTGGAGTCGGCCAACGGTCCGATGACGGCGATCGAACTCAGGCTGCCGGCGTCGAGTGGCAACAGGCCGCCCTCATTGCGGAGGAGCACTGCGGAGCGTTCCGCAGCGATGCGGGCCACGTCGCGGTGTGCTGGATCGGCGAGCACCTCGCGAGCGCGGTCCTCGTCCACATACGGCGCGTCGAAGAGGCCCATCCGAATCTTTGCGTCCAGGACCCGGCGCACGCTTGCGTCCACTGCCTGCGGGCTTGCCGCACCGGACTCCAGCGCCTCGGGCAGGTATGGGTAGGCGGGGCTTGAAACCGCCATCTCCATGTCCACCCCGGCGTTGACAGCGCGAGCGGCGGCATCGCCGAGATCGGTCGCAAAGCCGTGGGTAACGAGATTCAGTACGGCGTTGGCATCACTGACCACGAAGCCCTCGAACCCCCACGTGTCGCGCAGCACCTCGGTAAACAGCCACCGATTGCCCGCCGCCGGAACGCCGTTGAGGTCCATGTAGGCGGTCATCACGTTTCCAGCACCAGCCTCGACCGCCGCCTTGAACGGTGGGAAGTACGTGTTCCAGAGCTCAGAGTCGGAGAGGTTGACCTCGTCGTAGTCGCGCCCACCGACAGCGGCCCCGTAACCGGCAAAGTGCTTCGGACCGGCTATGACGTGTTCGGGTGCACCCAGCTCACCGCCCTGAAAGCCACGGACCTGGGCGACGGCGACGGCAGCGCCGAGGTACGGATCCTCTCCGGCGCCCTCGATGATCCGACCCCAACGTGGATCGCGGGCAATGTCGACCATGGGCGCAAACGTCCAGTGGATGCCCACGGCGCGCGCCTCGCGGGCGGCGACCGACTGGCCGCGCTCGATCGTCTCGGGATCCCAGGAGGCCGCCATCGCAATCGGCACCGGAAGAATCGTGCGGAGTCCGTGAACGACGTCGAAGCCGAACAACACGGGGATGCCGAGGCGGTTACCTTCGACGGCGAGCCGTTGGAGACGGTTGATCTCGGCCGCCCGCGGCGCCGATGTTCTCCATTAGTCGGTGCGGCTTGCGCGTGCCAGGGATCGGGACGATCCAGGGCTTCTGGGCGAGGAGCCACGCAAGCCCGAGGA
>JAYTZE010000516.1:0-6097 GCA_043742385.1 Ilumatobacteraceae bacterium | reverse complement strand
GTACACGTTGCGCATCGCGCACCCGTTCGCTACAGTTCCCTTCGTTCGGGTTCCCGAACATCTCGCTGCAACCGCTCCGGTGAAATGACCGTGCGGGGGTGCGGAGAGGGCGAATCATCTCGCCAAATCATCTCGGTGGTGTGGCCGCCGGTCGTGCGCATATTGGCACGCCGAGCCCACTGTCGTTCCCCAGAAAGCAGGTGGCCGGTGGCCGCGGAAGCTCTCGAACAGTCGATGCTCGAATCCAAGGACAAAGAGCAGCTGCTCGCAATTGCCCAGGCATTGGGCATCAAAACCACATCGCGCGCCGCCAAGGCGACGCTGATCGACAAGATCCTGGAGACCACCGGTGGTGGTTCGTCTGCGGCACAAGGGCCGCAACCGGCGACCAATGGTCGTACCGCCAGGACTCCGAAGCAGGTCGCGTCTGCTGCTTCGTCAGAACCAGAGGCCGCTGAAGCTCCGCCGACTGCCGCCGAGACGCCGGCGGGTTCGCCCGACGGTGCGACGCCAGTCGAAGCCGAAGTCATTCTCGGCCCCGATGGCGAGCCACTGGCCGATTGGGAGATCGAGCTGATCAAGTCGGGTGAGGTGGCTGTCACCGAGCTCGCCGTATCGCCCGCAGCATCCGCGTCCAGCAACGCCAACGCGTCACCACGCGGAGCCGATGGGGACGACGGTGACGGCGAGGGCGAAGGCGACGCAGAGAGCCGCAACAGTCGCAGGCGCCGCCGCCGACGCAACAAAGGTCGCGGCGAGGGGCCGCAGGGTGGCGATCAGGAGCGTTTCGAACGTCCAGAGCGTCCCGACCGTGTCGACGAACCCGACCCGCCCATCAGCATGGAGCCCGTCAACGTGTCCGGCTATCTCGACCTGCGCGATGAGGGTTATGGATTCCTGCGAGTCAGTGGCTACCTCGCCAGCCGCGACGACGCCTACATTCCCGTCAAGTTGACCCGCCAGTACGGATTGCGAAAGGGCGACTACGTCACGGGTCTCAGCCGACCAGCGGGTCGCAACGAGAAGAACCCGGCGATGCTCGAGATCCACTCGGTCAACGGCGGCGAACCGGACAAGGCCAAGACCCGGCCGCGTTTCGAGGACCTCACCGCGTTGTTCCCCGACGAGAAGCTACGCCTCGAAAACCCGTCGGACCCGAACAACATGACCGCGCGAATCATCGATCTGATATCGCCGATCGGCAAGGGCCAGCGCGGCATCATCGTCTCGCCGCCCAAGGCCGGCAAGACAACGATCATGAAGACGATCGCTACCTCGATCGAGCACAACCACCCCGAGGTCAAGCTGATGGTCCTGCTGATCGACGAGCGGCCCGAAGAGGTCACCGATATGCGCCGCACGGTGAAGGGCGAGGTCATCTCGAGCACGTTCGATAGGCCAAGCGACGAGCACACGCACGTCGCCGAGCTCGCCATCGAAAAGGCCAAGCGATTGGTCGAGCTGGGTGAAGACGTCGTGATCATCCTCGATGGCATCACTCGCCTCAGCCGCGCGTACAACCTCGCGGCACCGGCCAGCGGACGCATCCTGTCGGGTGGTATCGACGCCGGCGCGCTGTATCCGCCGAAGAAGTTCTTCGGCGCCGCCCGCAACGTCGAGGAGGGCGGTTCGCTGACCATCCTGGCAACTGCGCTGGTCGAGACCAACAGCCGCATGGACGACGCGATCTTCGAGGAGTTCAAGGGCACCGGCAACATGGAGCTGCGACTCGACCGCAAGCTGTCCGAACGGCGCATCTATCCGGCAATCGACGTCGATGCATCCAGCACCCGCCACGAGGAGTTGCTGTTCGATCGTAAGCAGTTGCAGATGGTGTGGAAGCTGCGGCGCGTGCTCAGCGGTCTCGCCGCCGATGGCAACGCTGCCCCCGGACTCGAGCTCCTGGTCGACCGCCTCCGCACGTTCCGTACCAACGACGAGTTCCTCAACGAAATCGGCAAGCAACCGGCGATGTAAATGCCTCGTGTTCAGGGGAAACTGGCCGATACACTCAGATCTCGATTTCAACGGAGAGAATCATGAAGACCGATACCCATCCCACGTACAACGACACCACGGTGCGCTGCAGTTGCGGCAACACCTTCACCACCCGTTCGACTCGCGCCGGTGACCTGCAGGTTGAGCTGTGCAACGAGTGCCACCCGTTCTTCACCGGCAAGCAAAAGCTGGTCGACACCGGTGGCCGCGTCGAGCGCTTCAACAAGCGTTACGGCGAGCGCAAGACCAAGTAATCGTTCAAGACTCCGACAACGACCCGGTCCACGCGACCGGGTCGTTTCGCGCCCGGACCCCGTCGTCCGGTTGTTACAGACTTGCTACAAGCGACTGCTCAAGATCCCCCGGACACGGCCGATGAACTGAAGGGCCATCGACCGCGAAGGAGTGTCTGCGTGCCAGTTTCAGACGACGACCTGGCCCACCTTCTGCGGCGAACTGAATTCGTCGTTCGCCCCGCCCGCCTCGCCGAACTGAAGACACTCGACCTCACGACCTACGACGCCGTCGTCAACAACGTCATGAATGTCGGCCTCAACGGCAATCCGGCTCTGCCCGCGGAATTCCAGTCCGAAGGCGCGAACGGATGGGAGCAGTACGTCGATGCGTGCACGTTCTGGATCAACGGCATGGTCTCCAAGCCGCGCCCGTTCCAGGAGAAGATGACGCTGTTCTGGCACGGCCACTTTGTCAGCGCCTGGTGGGACGTCGGCAAGGGCTTCCACATGATGCACCAGATTCAGATGTATCGCCAGAACGCGCTCGGCAACTTCCACACGATGACGCAGCAGATGGCGATCGATCGGGCGATGCTCGTATACCTCTCGAATGCCGAGAATGTGAAGGGCTCTCCGAACCAGAACTTTGCGCGGGAACTGATGGAATTGTTCACCCTCGGCGTCGGCAACTACACCGAGGCTGACGTCGAGGCGGCGGCAAGGGCGTGGACCGGACACAACGCCGATTGGCCGGAATACGTGTACACGTTCAAGTCAAACCGCCACGACTACACCAACAAGACGTTCTTCGGCACGACCAGGGCATGGGACGGACCGGAGATCATCACCGAGATCCTGGTGACCAATCCCGCCAAGCGATTGATCGCGGCGCGCTACATCACCAAAAAGCTGTGGGAGTTCCTGGCGCATCCAACGCCTCCGGCGGGAGTGGTCGACGCACTTGCACCGGCATTTGCCGCTGACATGAATCTGACCAACCTCGTACGCGAGATTCTCAAGCGCCCCGAGTTCTTCAGCGCGACTGCGAAGCAAGGTCTGGTGCGCACCCCCATCGAATACATCGTGGCTCTGTGCTACTACACCGGCCTCAGCGCCGAGAATCTCGGTGTTGCCTGGCGGGCCGAGACGACAGGTCAACAGATGTACCAGCCGCCGAATGTCGCCGGGTGGAAGCCGAACGCCTACTGGCTCAACACCAGCGCGCTGGCAGGTCGTGCCGACTTCGCCCGATCCGTCACCTGGCAGTTGCGCCAGAACAACGGCTTCAACAACCTCTATGCAATGTCGGCGGCCGCCGCAGTCGACTACGTGGCCAGCTTCTTCGGGATCTACCCGCTCTCGACAACGACCCGAACTGCCCTGATCGATGCCCGAACCTCCGAGGCCAACCAGTGGTGGGCGGCAACCAATCTGCTGACCATGACCATGCTCGCACCCGAATTCCACATGGCATGAGGAGATGACGATGCTTGATCCCGATGTCTCCACGGCCGACGCCCGTCGATTGCTGTCCAAACCCGACCACCTCGGTGATGTTCTGGGACCCAACGGTTGGACGCGCCGTAAGTTCCTACAAGCGATCGGTGGTGGCGTCCTCGGCGGCGCCGCACTCGGCACGTTTGGTGATCGCCTCGGACTCGGCCACCTCGGCTTCGACCTGCCGGAGGCTTTCGCCGCGACCCCCATCGGGGCCCACGACGGAATCGTCGTCAACATCTTGCTGTACGGCGGAAACGACGGGCTCAACACCGTGGTGCCGTACACGAACGGTGCTTACTACGACGTGCGCGGGCCGAACAACGGCAACCTGGCGATCCCTGCCAGTCAAGTCCTACCGCTCGATGGCACGTTCGGTCTGCATCCGAGCCTCGGCTATACGAAGCGCCTGTGGGACGCTGGCCAGCTTGCCATCGTGCACGGCGTCGGCTATCCCAATCCCGATCTGTCGCACTTCTCGTCGATGGCGATCTGGATGGCCGGCAAGTTCGGCGCCGGTTCGCCAGGCACCGGATGGATCGGTCGTTGGCTGGACGGACAACCGGCGGGGACTGCCGACTTGATGGCCGCGACCATCGGCTCGTCGGTCCCGTTGCATCTGCTCGGCGCGGTCCGTCGCGCCGTAGCAGTGCCCGAGAACGGTGCCAACATGTTCGGCACCGGCGACGAAGTTTCCGACATCCGGATGTTCAACGGACTTCGCGCGCTGTCCGCAAGTTCAGCAGGGCGTGGTCCGTGGCATGACATGTATGCCACCGTGTTGAAGACGCAACTCAATCTGGCGGTCGAGGTTTCGCCGGTGTACTCCCCGGAGCCCGCCGGCGACGACTTTGTCAAGAAGATGACGGTTGCAGCTCGACTGATCAACGCCAACCTCGGGTTCCGCGTGCTCGACCTCGGCCTCGACGGGTTCGACACCCACGACAGCCAACCGGCCGATCATGCCACTCTGCTGGCCCAACTCGACACCGGGCTGGCCACATTCTTCTCGACACTCGACGCGGCGTACTACAGCCGGGTCACGGTCGTGACCATGTCGGAGTTCGGTCGTACTCCGTACAGCAACGACTCCGCCGGCACCGACCACGGCACGGCCAATGTGCAGTTCGTCATCGGCCCGAATGTGAAGGGTGGCCATTACGGCCAGCCATCATCGTTCGGGCCGATCAACGATCAGTGGGATCGCTTCGAGATGACCACTGATTTCCGCAACGTGTTCGGCACGGTGATCGACGGTTGGATGGGTGGCGGCGCCTCGGCGATCCTCAACGGGCAGTACGAGAACCTCGCCTTCTTCCACGCTGGTCCGGGGGATCCGCCGCCCAGCGGCGGTATTCCGCCGCTGATCACGCCGCCATCGAGTCCGACCGAGTTCGTCTCGATGAACCCACTGCGGTTGTTCGACACCCGCGATGGCAGTGGAGGACGACTTGGTCCGCTGGGCCAGGGCGAGTCGTGGGCGTTCACCATTCGCGGCCAGTTCGGTGTGCCGGCCGATGCCGTGGCCGTCGCGATCAACCTCACCGCCGTCGATGCGACCGCTGCCAGCTTTGTCACGGCCTGGCCTGGAGGACAACCCCGCCCGTTGACGTCGAACCTCAACCCAGTTCCCGGCATGGCCGTTCCAAATCTGGCGATCGTTCGCCTGGGAACCGCCGGAGATGTGAACTTCTTCAACAACTCGGGCACCGTCAATCTGCTCGCCGACGTCGTCGGCTACTTCCGCGATGGCACGTCGGTGGGGATGGCGCCGCTCGCCCCGGCACGACTTCTCGATACGCGTGATGGCCTGGGCGCTCTCGGCGCAGGACACATGCTCGATCTGCAGGTCGCCGGGCGCGGCGGGGTATCGCCAAGCCCCGAAGCAGTGGCGCTGAACGTGACGGTCACGGGCCCGACGGCCGCCAGTTTTCTGACGGTCTGGCCGTCGGGTGAGCCGCGGCCGTTTGCATCCAGCATCAACATGGTGCCCGGCCAGACCGTGCCCAACATGGTCCTCACCCGAGTGGGGGCAAACGGGATGGTCAGCATCTTCAACAACACGGGATCGACCGATGTCGTTGTCGACGTACTCGGTTGCTTCGACGGCGATGCGTCCGGTCGCTACGTCGCTCTCAGTCCGAGGCGCGTGCTCGACACACGCGACGGTCTCGGCGCGCCGCTTGCGCCCGTCGGGCAAACGCCCTTGGAGGTCGTGCTGCTCGGTCGGGGAGGCGTGCCGTCCGGCGGAGTCAGTGGCGTGATGCTGAATGTCACGGCCGTCGGGCCGACCAACAACACCTTCGTGACCGTGTATCCGAGCGGCACCGAACGCCCGCTGGCGTCGAATCTGAATGCGTCTGTCG
>JAYTZE010000515.1:0-1429 GCA_043742385.1 Ilumatobacteraceae bacterium | reverse complement strand
TCCCGGCATCGTTCAACACCATGTTGACTGATTTGTCGACCTTGGTGTAGCCCTTGTCCTTCAGGACCTGTGGGATGGGCATTTCGTCGATCGTGAAGGCACCGAAAAGACCATTCGGCACCTGGAGTTGGGCGTTGTGGTGAGAGTGGTAGATGCCGACGGCAGGACCCTTGGCGACGAACTCGTAGGTGAAGCTCTCACCAGGCGGGATCGGCGGTTGGGTGTACGGGTCGACGCCGTCCATGACGTTGGGGACACGGATCCCGTGCAGGTGCATGGACGTCGATTCCGGCAGGCTGTTCTTCAGCACGATCCGCACGTTGTCGCCGTCGTTGACGTGCATCTCCGGTGCCGGAACAACACCGTTGTAGGTCCACGCCTCGACCAGGTTGCCGGGCGACACCTCCCATTGAACGATCTTGGCCTCGATGTCGAACTGCTTGGTGCCGTCGGCAAGAACCGTGGGCTCCAACAGGTCGCCGCCGTGGCCCTCGGTCTTGGCCGGATATGCCGCAGCGACCTCGGCCATCATCGCGTCCATCTGTTGCCATGTCATCGTGGCTTCGGCTGGCGGGGCTCCAGCGGTGGGCTCGCCACCGATCATCAGGTCGGCTTTCATCCCGTTCGCCGCGTGTCCGGCGATCTCGCAGAGCACTTTGTACATTCCCTCGCCGACGTTGCCGACCTCGAGTTCTGTCGTGGCGCCAGGGTTGATGTCTGCCGACTTCAAGCCGAGCTCCGGCACCGACAGGTTGTGGACAGCGGCACCCGTGTTGGTGATTCGCATCGTGCCCCCCTCGAGCGGCAGGCTGATCATGATCGGGCTGATCTTGAATTCGCTGAGGATCACGTCGGCGCTGGCCGGGGCCGCGACCGATTCCGCCCCCGACGCCGATTCGCTCCGCAACCCGAACATCGCCAACGCGAGTGCCGTCACGGCGACGATGAACGCGAACCAACCAAGTACCGACCTGTCTTGCTGTGCCATGGGCGTCATCGTGACGGCGAGCCGACCATCCAAGTAGGGCTTGTGGGCATTGCGAGTGGGGACCAAGGTCCCTTTCGATCAGGCGACCTCAGGTCCCGTGTTGACCGATCGCGTCGAGCACCTCGTGCATCGCAGCCAACGAATGGCCGCTGACGAACGCATCGACATAGGGGAGTGCGGCAGCCATGGCACCCACCAACGGTTGGTAACTCTCGCTCTGCTTTCTCGGGTTGACCCACACCACTCGGTAAGACAGACGTGACAGGCGAGCCATCTGTTCACCGACGATCGCCGGATCACCGGCATCCCAGCCGTCGGACACGATCAACAGCACCGCGCCGCGGGCCAGGCCACGTCGTCCCCATCCGTCGTTGAACGCCTTCAGGGCATCGCCGAGGCGAGTACCACCGGCCCAATCAGGAGCGCTTGCCGCGGCGCGCT
>JAYTZE010000514.1:0-1430 GCA_043742385.1 Ilumatobacteraceae bacterium | reverse complement strand
CGGGGCAGCTGGCGACGAGCAATGGCGCACGGCTGGTCAGCTACGCGCAAGTCGGCGATGCGGTGACCGTGGTCGTCGAGGTCGATGGCCAGCGCGCCACCGCCCGGGCAACGAATGGGCCGTCGTCGCAGGTAGGTGGCATTGACGGAGCGGGTGCGCTGCCCTTGTCGGCTCGCGACGCCTACACTGCTGCGGGTGGACAATGGAGTGCCCCAAGCCTCGAACCGTGTTGGTTCGCGTGCGGGCGGCGGTGGTGCGGCTAAGCCGCCGGGCACCAAGGGTGCCACCAAGTCCAACGGCGTCGGCACCGCACGACCAGGGCCGGTGGATCCTCGCACCGAGGATCCGAGTTCACCCAGCGGCATCTCCCGTGCCGGCAAGACGGTGTGGCGCCGCCCAGGTGCACTGACGCCCCGAACCGCGAAGCACCGCGAGGCCGGCAGCCTCGACATGCCGATCGAGTTTTCCGTTTCACTGCCGCTTGCACCCGCTGCGCCCGAGCCTACCGTGGCCAAGGCGGGCGACACGGTCGCCGATGTGGTGATCGAAGCTGAGCCGGTCGCTCTCGCGCCCACCATCGAAGTGTTGGCGCCCGCACCGACCGCTCCGACCGCTCCGACCCAACTCCCCACAGAACTGCTACCGACTGAACTCGTACCGACCGACCTGCGCACCCAGCCAATCCCGGCACCGATCCTGTACGACGAAGCGGCAACGATCGACGATGTCACCAAGATCGGTCCGATTCTCGGTACACGGCCACTGCTCAAGCCGGTGCACTTCCGGCGGTCGCCGAAACCGCGAGTGCGGCGGGTCACCCGGGTTGTTCGGCATGTCGATACCTGGAGTGTGTTCAAGGTTGCTCTGGTGTTCAACGCGTTCTTTTATGCGGTCGCGATGATCGCCGGAGTGTTGCTGTGGCAGGTTGCCTATGCCACCGGCACGATCGACAACGTCGAGAAGTTCTTCGAAGGCTTCGGTTGGGAGACGTTCAACTTCAATGGCGGCCAGATCTTCCACAACGCCTGGATCGCCGGCGTGTTCGTGGCCGTCGGATTGACGGGTCTGGCTGTCTTGCTGGCCACCCTGTTCAATCTCATCACCGATCTCGTCGGCGGGATCCGCCTCAGCGTGCTCGAAGAAGAAGTGCACACACGCGCCGAACGTGGCACGGAGCAGAGTCTCGACGAACCGGCACCGATTCTCTTCGACGAGGCCGATCACGCCGACACCGCGATTGTCGATGCATCACCGGTCGACCCGACGGAGGACGCGATTGCCGGTTGAGTCCGGTGGAAGCCGCCCGGTAGCCTGACGGCTCCGTCATTGACGGGGCTATAGCTCAGTTGGTTAGAGCGTCACACTGATAATGTGAAGGTCGCTGGTTCGATTCCAGCTAGCCCCACGGTGAAAGCACTGCGTCGAGCCTT
>JAYTZE010000513.1:0-3100 GCA_043742385.1 Ilumatobacteraceae bacterium | reverse complement strand
GTACCACGATCGCGCCCGACCGGGTGGTGTGAGCGCGATTGGGGTACCGGCAGTACCACGATCGCGCCCGACCAAGGTGAGTGGACGGACGGGGTTAGCCGACGACCCAGGTGCCGTTGCTGCGTAGCAGGGTGGCGAGATCGCCAGGACCCTTCTTCGACGACGACTCGGCGAGCTGGCGACCAACGGCCATGCCATAGTCCGGACGCTCGACGGAGCGCAAGACACCGAAAGGGGTCGCCGAATGGTCGTCGTGCGACAGCCGAGCCAATGCGAACGCCAGGCCAGGATCGTCTCGGTGAGCGTCGTGGACCAGGATCGCGTCGAGACCGACATCGGCGACTTCCACGATGCGCAACAGTCCGTCGGTACCCATCACCACACCTCTGTGAGCATCGGCGCCGAACGTGATCGGCTCGCCGTGGCGGAGATCGATGATCATCTCGTCGCGGACTTGACGACGGATGACGTCGTCGAACGCACCGTCGTTGAACACGTTGCAGTTCTGGAAGATCTCGACAAATGACGAGCCCTGATGGGCGTGGGCTTGGCGGAAGACCTCCATCATGTGCTTGCGATCGAGGTCGTGCGTGCGTGCGACGAAACTGGCCTCGGCGCCCAATGCGACGCTGAGCGGGTTGAACGGCGGGTCAACCGAGCCGAACGGAGTGCTTTTGGTGACCTTGCCCATCTCCGACGTCGGCGAGTACTGCCCTTTGGTGAGTCCATAGATGCGGTTGTTGAACAGCAAGATGGTGAGGTTGACGTTGCGGCGAAGCGCGTGGATGAGGTGGTTGCCGCCAATCGACAGGCCATCGCCATCCCCGGTGACCACCCATACATCGAGGTCGGGCCGAGCGACGGCAAGGCCGGTGGCAATCGCTGGGGCACGACCGTGGATGCTGTGCATGCCATAGGTGTTCATGTAGTACGGGAATCGGCTACTGCAACCGATGCCGCTGATGAACACGGTGTTCTCGGGGGCGATACCGAGATCGGGCATGAGCTGCTGGACCGCGAGCAAGATGCCGTAGTCGCCACATCCAGGACACCAACGCACCTCTTGATCGCTGGTCCAGTCCTTCTTCGTGGTGATCGGCACCATGGTGTCGCTCATTGCAGCGCTCCTTCGATGGCATTCTCGAGTTCGATCGCCGTGAACGGCAGACCTTGCACCTTGCTGACGGGCTTGGCATCGATCAGGTACTCGGAGCGAACGAGGCGACACAGTTGACCGAGGTTCAGCTCGGGAACGATCACACGCGGGTATCGCTTCAGCACGTCACCCAGATTGGGTGGCAGAGGATTGAGGTGGGTGAGATGAACCCATGCAACCTTCAAGCCGCGTCGGCGCGTACGTTGCACCGCAGCATCGATCGCAGCCCAGGTCGAACCCCAGCCGAGCACGCAGATGTCGGCGTCGTCGATATCGCCGACAGCCACGGCCGGTGGGATGTCGTTGGCGATCCCGGCAATCTTCGCGGCGCGAAGGAAGACCATCCGTTGATGGTTTTCAGGGGTGTAGTTGATGTCGCCGCGCCCGTCTTGTTTCTCCAAGCCACCGACGCGATGCATCAACTTTGGTGTGCCGGGAATGGCCCACGGCCGAGCCAGAGTTTCTGGGTCGCGCAGGTACGGCCAGAACTCGGTGGTGCCGTCGTCGTTGGTGTGGTTCATCTCCGTGGCGAAAGGCACCGAGATATCAGGCAAGGAGGCGACATCGGGCAGACACCACGGCTCGCTGCCGTTGGCGATGTAGCCATCGCTGAGCAAGATCACCGGCGTGCGATACTTCAAGGCGAGGCGCGCCGCCTCGATCGCAGCGTAGAAGCAGTGGGCCGGACTGTATGCAGCGACCACTGGAAGCGGAGCCTCGCCATGGCGTCCATACAGCGCGATGTTGAGATCCGCGGCCTCGGTCTTGGTCGGCAAGCCGGTGGAAGGCCCGCCCCGCTGCACGTCGATGATCAGCAATGGCAACTCCAACGACACCGCAAGGCTGGTTGTCTCGCTCTTCAGGGCGACGCCCGGACCGCTGGTGGAGGTGACACCGAGGTGGCCGGCGAACGCAGCGCCGAGCGCCATGCCGACGGCAGCGATCTCGTCTTCGGCCTGCACCGTGCGGACCCCATAGTGCTTGTGCTTTGACAGCTCGTGAAGGATGTCGCTGGCCGGAGTGATTGGATAGCTGCCGAGGAAGACGGGCAGCTTGGCCAATTGACCGGCTGCGACCAAGCCCCACGCCAGCGCGATGTTGCCGCTGATGTTGGTGTACTCGCCCGGCGGCAGTTTGGCCGGCTTGACCTGGAAGCGATGTTCGAACTGTTCGGTCGTCTCGCCGAAGTTGAAACCGGCAGTGAAGGCCGTGGCGTTGCTGAGGCGGACGAGTTCGTCTTTGAACTTGCTCTGGATCCAGTCGATGGTCGGTTGCGTCGGTCGCGAGTACAGCCACGACACCAGCCCGAGCGCAAAGAAGTTCTTGGAGCGTTCGGAGTCGCGTGCCTTGACGCCCAGCGGCTCGGTTGCTTTCTGTGTGAGCGACGTCATCGGCACCTCGACGACGCGGTACCCGATGAGCGAGTCGTCGGTCAACGGATTGGTCGCGTATCCGGCCTTGGCCAGATCCCGCTCGGCAAACGCGTCGCTGTTGACGATCAACAGACCGTGCGGCTCGAGCCGGCCAACATCGGCCTTGAGCGCTGCCGGGTTCATGGCAATCAACACGCTCGGCGCGTCGCCGGGTGTCGTGATGTCGTGGTCGCTGATCTGAATCTGGAAGCTCGATACGCCGTTCACGGTGCCCGCAGGCGCTCGGATTTCTGCTGGATACTCCGGCAATGTCGACAAGTCGTTGCCGAACGCTGCGCTGACCGATGTGAATCGATCACCGGTGAGTTGCATACCATCGCCCGAATCGCCGGCGAACCGCACGACGACGCGTGTGATGGTTTCGGCTTCTCGCCCAGCAGGGCGTTCTACGGTGTCCGTCATGGCCACCTCCTCCCGCAAACAGGTGGCCTCATTGCCAGCCCGCTCGTTGTAGACGTTATATCGCCTTGCGGGTGACAAAGGCGACACCGAGCAATGAAATCACCAGACC
>JAYTZE010000512.1:0-3101 GCA_043742385.1 Ilumatobacteraceae bacterium | reverse complement strand
GACACACCACGCTTGACCAACTTCTCCTCGATGACCGTGCGCAACGCTGTCAGCCGGTCCTCGCTCGCAGTCCGCAACGTCAAGACGAGATCGGTCTGTTCGATCGACGAGTCGGTGTTCTTGAAGTCGTAGCGTGTTGCGATCTCCCGTTGGGCTTGGTCGATCGCGTTGCGCATCTCCTGCCGATCGACCTCGGAGACAACATCAAAACTGGGCATGTCGTGAGACTAGTTGCGCCGCTAACCTCATTTTCCTCAGATGGGTCGGTACCCGACTGGCCAAAGGGAGTTGACTGTAAATCAACTGGCATAGTCCTACGGAGGTTCGAATCCTTCCCGGCCCACCCCATCTGATCGCCAGGCTCCTCACGGGGGCCTGGCGATTGCACTTTTCTCGAACAACACCCGCTACCACCGCCAACATGATCCTGATCGACGCCGAACGACTTGCCGCAAGCCGGCCGAACCGACCGCTCTTTGCCGACGTCTCGGTGACCATCAGCGACGGGGATCGTCTCGGCGTCGTCGGGCTGAACGGTTCCGGCAAGAGCACGCTGTTGCGCATGCTGGCCGGCGAACTACGGCCAGAGGCAGGCGAGGTGCGGTGGGGCCGCGGCGCCCGAGTTGGCTTCTTGTTGCAGAACCCGGTGTTGCCCGTTGGATCGGTGCGTGACGCCGTTGGTGGCGAGTGGCAAGGCGAAGCGATGCTCGATCGCCTGGGCATGACGCCGTTACTCGACGTACCCACCGACGAGTTGTCGGGCGGCCAAGCCAAACGCGCCGCGCTGGCCCGGCTGTTGGTTGGCGAATACGAGGTGCTGATCCTCGACGAACCGACGAACCATCTCGATCTCGATGCAATTCAGTTCCTCGAGGAATTGCTCGCCGCCTATCGCGGCGGCCTGGTGTTGGTCACGCACGATCGTCACGTGCTCGACAAGGTCACCACCAAGGTGCTCGAGCTCGATCGAGGTACTGCGTACCTGCATATCCCGACGGGGTGGCATGCAGGCTCCGGCTATGCGGCATACCTCGGCGGGCGAGCCGAGCGCGAGGAGCGGGCCGAGGTGGCCGAGCAGGTCCGCAAGAACCTGGCCACACGCGAATTGGCCTGGTTGCGTCGCGGCGCACCTGCGCGCACCTCGAAGCCGAAAGCGCGGATCGCTACTGCGACTGCATTGGTCGAAGGCAGGGCCCAGGCGGCTGCACGCGATGGTGAGCTGGGCCTGGTGATGGGCTCGAAGCGGTTGGGAACAAAAGGAATCGAGCTCACCGACGTCGCCTTCAGCTGGCCTGACGGTACCCGGGTGATCGATCCGTGCACGCTGGTGTTCGAGCCGGGTGATCGAGTCGGCGTCGTCGGGGCCAACGGAGCTGGCAAATCGACGTTGCTGGATCTCGTGGCGGGCCGACTGGCGCCGATATCGGGCCGGGTGGATCGTGGCGCCACCGTGCAGATCGGCTACTACGACCAGCTCGGGCGCGATCTCGATCTCACCCAACGAGTGCGCGAGGCAATCGCCGGCGACAAAGGTGAGCCGTCGCTCGCCGACGTCGCCTTGATGCGCCGGTTCTGGTTCGATGGCGACGCCCAGTTCGCGCCCATCGGAACGTTGAGTGGTGGCGAGCGCAGACGTCTCCAGCTGCTGCTCACGCTGGTACCCCAACCGAATGTGCTGCTGCTCGACGAACCGACCAACGACCTCGACCTCGACACACTGCGGGCGATGGAAGACTTCCTCGACGATTGGCCGGGCATCGTCGTGACCGTCAGCCACGACCGAGCCTTCCTCGACCGGGTCACCGACGAGCTGCTAGCGCTCGATGGCACCGGGGGTGTGCGCTGGATCCGCGGTGGCGTCAGCGCCTGGCTCGCGCAGCGAGCTGCAGCATTCGCCGAGCCCGTCCCACCGATGACTGCGCGGGCACAGACCCAGCCCCGGGTGAAACCGCCGGCGGGTCGCAGCCCGTCGACGGTGCGCCGCGACCTGGGTCAAGCGGAGCGCAAGCTCGCTACCGTGACAGCGGCACGCGACAACCTGCTGGCGGAGATGGGCTCGACCAACGCGCACTGGGAGTTGTCGGTCCTGGGCGAGCAGTTGGCCGCCGCCCAGGCCGCCGTCACAGCAGCCGAGGAGGCGTGGCTGGCTCTTGCCGCGGAAGCCGAAGACCTCGGCCTCACTCCGTAACCCTCTGAACGAGTGTTTGGCGCCCACCCGGGTGGGCACAAGACACTCGTTTGGGCACCACGGGCAGGAAACACTCGGAAGGGGTTAGAGGAGGGCTTGCATGATGGCCACGTCGAGCCATTTGTTGAACTTGCGGCCCACCTCCCGCTCGATCCCGACCAAATCGAACCCACAGGACCTGTGCAGGGCGATCGACGCATCACTCGATGCCGAAATGCGGGCGAATACGGCATGAAAGCCCGAAACGGCGGCAACTCGCACGAGTTCGGTGACGATCAGCTTGCCGACGCCCTGGCCACTGCGGTCGCGGCGAACGTAGACCGAGTCCTCGACGCTGGTGCGGTAGGCCGCCCGCTCCTTGTATGGCGACAGAGAACCGAAACCGACCACATCACCGAGCTCGTCGGTCGGATCGACGGCAACGATGGCCGCGAAGGCTCCATTGCGGTCGGCAATCCACTGCTGCTGATCGGTGAGCGACCGGGGGACGAGGTCGAAGGTGGCCGTCGTGTTGGCCACCTCGTAGTTGTAGATGTGGCGGATCTGCTCTGCATCGCCCAACGACGCCAGCCGCAGCGCGATCGACTCGGTCCGGCCCTTGGTCACGCCGGCCGAGCGTAGTGCCGAATGCACAGAATCCCGTGGTAGATGCCCGTGGGTCGGCGCTATGCTTCTCGGCTGGCTTGCGGGTAGAACTGCGCGCCAGCGATCGCCCTTTTAGCTCAGTCGGTAGAGCAACGCCATGGTAAGGCGTAGGTCGTGGGTTCGATTCCCACAGAGGGCTCGACCACACGGTCCGGCTACCTTCGGGGAGTCGTACCGGTCGGCAAGGCCCTGGCGGCGTAGCTCAGTTGGTCAGAGCATCCGGCTCATAATCGGAAGGTCACCGGTTCGAGACCGGTCGCCGCTACAA
>JAYTZE010000511.1:0-3105 GCA_043742385.1 Ilumatobacteraceae bacterium | reverse complement strand
AGGGCGACGCGACGGCAGCGCTCGGCAATGCATCGACCGAGCGGTTGCTCGAGGATCTGCGAGCAGGACTCGACGAGCTCGAACGGCTAGCTCCGGGTGCCAACCTGGCCTCCATCGGATTCTGTTTCGGTGGTGGGATGACGTGGCAGTTGCTTGCGGCCGGCGAACCTCGGCTCTCCGCAGCGGTGCCGTTCTACGGCCCAACGCCCGTCGAACCCGATTTCAGTGGTTCGCCAAATGCAGCCGTGCTGGGGATCTATGCCGAACTGGATGCACGAGTCAACGCTTCGCAGGAGGCTGCTCGCGTTGGCCTCGAAGCCGCCGGACTGACGCACGAGATCCGAGTGTTTCCGGGTGTCGATCATGCATTCTTCAACGACACGGGCCAGCGCTACAACGCCGACCAGGCAGCGCAGGCGTACCAGGCCATGATCGCCTGGTTCGGCGAACATCTCGCCGGATAGAGCTCATCACCACGGTGGCTAGATTCATCGCATGACCTTGCCGGAGATCGTCAACCGTGACGAGTGGCGCGCAGCGCGCATCAAGCTGCTCGCAGAAGAAAAAGCAATGACGAAAGCCCGCGATGCACTCAGCACGAAACGTCGCATTCTGCCGATGGTGCGCGTCGACAAGGACTACACGTTCGACGGACCTGACGGGTCCGCGAGTTTGGGCGATCTCTTCGAGGGTCGACGCCAACTCATTGTGCAGCACTTCATGTTCGACCCCAGCTGGGACGATGGCTGTCCGAGTTGTACGGCAGCCGCCGATGAGTTGTCGCCGGGCCTGCTCGATCACCTTCATGCCCGCGACACCAGCTTCGCTGTCGTGTCGCGGGCACCGCTGGCCAAACTGCAGAAGTACCAGCAGAAGCGCGGCTGGACCTTCCCGTGGTACTCCTCGAACGGCAGCGACTTCAACTACGACTTTCACGTCACCATCGATGCATCCGTCGCACCGCCCGAGTTCAATTTCCGAAGCGCCGACGAACTCGCGGCCAATGGTTTTGCATGGATTCTCGAAGGCTCAAGCGAGCAGCCCGGCTACAGCACGTTCATCGCGGTCGACGACGACGTGTTCCACACCAACTCCGTCTTCGCCCGGGGCACCGAGTGGCTGGGCGGGTCGTACGCGTTCTTGGATCTCACGGTCCTGGGTCGGCAAGAGGACTGGGAAGAACCGAAGGGTCGCTCCGACAAAGTGCGCGGCGCGGTGCCCGACTTCTCAGACTGATACCGCGTCCACCATCTGGTCGACTCTGCGGCGGGTGATGCCCTGAGTGACGAGCTCCTCGATGCGGCCTTCGTTGTGTTGCGGCTCGCTAGCGCGTGCAGGATCCAGCCATCGTGCGCACGAAATCTCACAGATGTGGGCTATCTGGGCGATGACCATCGAGAAGTTGCCCGGCCGATCGATTCGACCTGGGCCACCGGCGTCGAGATACGCGTCGTACAACGCTCGGGCGCGGGCGGCCTCGCCGCAACTGAACTCGAACAACACCAGCCCAAGCTCTTGACTCGGGTCGGCGAGGCCAACGTTCTCCCAATCGATCACGCACAAGGTGCCCGCCGGTGTGCGCAGCACATTGTCGGCAAAACAGATCGCGATGGCATGTTTGCAGGGTCACTGGCCATTCGAGCAACGCTTCCCAGGCGACGAGCTCGACGCGAACGCCCGCCAGTTGCTGGGCGAAGGCCGCACCAGATGCCGTGACTTGGCCAATGAGATCGACCCATTCGTACACGCGCGCTGTCGCCCGGCCGATATCGGTGGGCACATCGCCATCGCGCGTGCGCACGACCTTTGGCATCGCTACTCCGGCGCTGCTGCCGAGCTGGTACGTGTCGGCGATGTCCCCGGCAGCTCCTACGTCGAGCATCAGCCTGCTGTGGTCAGGCGTGGCCCGATCCAATGTTCGGCGAGCAGTTCGATGCTGCGGACTCTGGCTGACAGGTCGTAGGCAACCGAGGTCACCATCAACTCGCTGGCGCCGGTACGCGACACGAGGTCTTCCAGTTCACGGATGACGACCGACACCTCGCCGACGATCCTGCTGCTCGGCAAGCGATTGGCCTCTTCGAGATCGGGATGAACTGCGGCATCCTGCGGCGACGGCAAGCGGATGAACCGACCCGTTCGACGCCCGAGCGACGTGAGGCGACCGGGGGCCGAATGCCAGTCGGCATCTTCCTTCGAATCGGCCGCGAGCACGTTGGCGGTCACGATCACGTATGGGGCGTCGAGTACGACCGACGGCTGAAAAGCGCGGTGGTACAGCTCGGTGGCTTGCATAGTGCCGCCGGTGTCGAAGTGATGTGCGAATGCGAATGGCAGCCCGAGATGCCCGGCAAGTTGCGCGCTGTATCCACTGGAGCCGAGCAGGAAGATCTCGGGTGATGTCGTGGCGGCCGGCGTCGCCCGGAACTGGTTCCACAGACCGCTCGTCGTGCGCGGATCGCCGAGCAGCCCCATGAGGTCGAGAAAATCGTTGGGGAAGCCGTCGACACCCTGCGGATCAGACGACCCGCGCAACACCGCTGCTGTGCGCTGGTCGGTTCCCGGGGCGCGGCCGATGCCGAGGTCGATGCGCCCGGGATGCAGACCCTCCAGCATCGCGAACTGTTCGGCAATTACGAGCGGCGCATGATTCGGCAACATCACGCCACCGGAGCCGACCCGGATGCTCGACGTGACCGCAGCCAGATGTGCAATCAGGACAGCCGGGGACGTGCACGCCACGCTTGGCATGTTGTGATGCTCGGCGACCCAGAACCGGGTGTAGCCAAGCTCGTCGGCACGCTTGGCCAACGCTGTCGTGGTGTCCAGCGCATCCGCGCTGGACTGACCATCGTTGAGCACCGACAGGTCGAGGACCGACCGTCGAACCGAGGCGAGCGCGGTGGGCATCAGGGGTCAGGTCTCGACCTGTGCGCCGCAGCCCGACTCCATGGCCGCCACCAGCGTGGCGAGCGAGCCGCGAAGGTTGTTGCGTGCAGTCGGCGACAACTCGTCGAACAGACGGCTGATCTCGACCAGCCGCGGTACCAGCGATTCGTCGGCGGCGGCCTGGCCCTCGTCGGTCAGTTCGAGCAGTGTGGCCCG
>JAYTZE010000510.1:0-6129 GCA_043742385.1 Ilumatobacteraceae bacterium | reverse complement strand
AATCGATCGGGCGCTGGGGCAACTGGTGGAACCAAGAACTATTCGGTCGAGCCACCGACCTGCCGTGGGCCCTGCAGATCTCCGACGACAAGCTCTCTGCTGGCTACCCCTCGGGTACGACCTTTCACCCGACGTTCCTGTACGAATCGATGTGGAACCTGGCGCTGTGCGTTGTGCTGCTCCAGATCGAACGCCGCTGGAAACTGCGCCCGGGCCGGCTGTTCGCGTTCTACCTCGCCGGCTACTTCGCCGGACGCTTCTGGATCGAAGGTCTGAGGATTGATCCGGCACACGTGATCGGCCCGCTGCGACTGAACCAGTGGGTCTCGGTTGCCGTTGTGGTTGGTGCCGCTGGATACCTCCTTGCAGATCGGAGGAGATCGTCTGTGAAGGGCGCCGACCCAACCCAGGAACCCGCCGGGACGCGCGACGAAATAGCCCGATGAATCGACCCGCAGGCGACATGCCCAAACCCCCGGCGGTCTACACCCGTCGCCGCCTCGTCGTTGCCGCCACGGCTGTGCTCGTGCCGTCGCTGTCGTATTCGTTGCTCCGACGCGGCTCTGCCCACTCGGAATCGTCGTCGACATCGTCGACGACGGACGCGACCGGCCTTGCGGACTTGGGGTCGGCCGTCGTCGTTCCGGCTGCTGAGTCGTCTATCGACGCGTCGACCTCGACGACCTCGAGCGAGTTCGATCATGCCCTCGGGCGGGACATGAATGGCTCGAAGGTCGTGGCGCTGCAGGACCGCCTGCGACAGCTCGGGTTCGACCCGGGCCCGAGTGATGCGCAGTTCGGTCCAGCGACCGAGCGAGCGGTGTGGGCGTACGAGAAGTTCATCCTCGACGTGGAGCTCGCGGCCATCACGGGTGTCGTGACGCCCGAGATTTGGGCGCGGATGAACGAGCCGATCGAGGTGCGGCCGCGGCGAGCGAACCCCGGCACGAGCTTGGAGGTGCTGCTACCGAAGCAGGTCGCCGTCTTGTACGTCGACAACCAAGTCGAATTGATCACGCACATCTCCAGCGGCTCGGGGCAAGAGTGGTGCGATGTCGTTGTGGTCGACAACGACGACGGCACGCAGAGCGAGCAGGGGATCTGCGGTGTCGCTGTCACGCCTGGTGGGGTGTTCCACTTCGAGCGACGCGTCGAGGGATGGAAGAACTCCAAGCTCGGGCGGCTGTACAACCCGGTCTATTTCAACTATGGAATCGCCGTGCACGGCGCGTCGAACGTGCCCTCGTTCCCCGCATCGCACGGATGCGTGCGTATCCCGATGCATATCGCCGAGTACTTCGCTTTGCTGGTTCGTGATGGCGACCTCGTGTACGTGTTCGACGGTGTCGAAGAACCTGAGGCCTACGGCGCGCAGGTGCCTGTTTTCGACTACCCGGATCCCAGCTACCCGACCACAACCACGTCATCGTCGACCATCACGACCGCGCCGACGCCGACCACGCGGCCGCCGGGGTAGGTCGGCAGCGACCCCACCGATCACTCACGCGCATGCCACCACCACGATTGGCGCCGCGACGACGACAACGGGAGCGACGATTCCAGGGAGCCCAACGACGACGACGGGAAAGTGACCTGCGCGACGTCGAAGACTGGCGACGGGAATCGACGGGAGCGCGCAACGGCGCGTCTCAGTGTTCACGGTCGAACCATCCGAACCACCAGGTGCTGTAGCCGGCGATGACGATCCCCAGGATGAGGTAGAGCTCGTTGTGCCCGCCGGGGAGCAGTAACCGGGACGCTCCGAGGAGCATGACGTCGTTGAGGACTATCACGGCAATGCCGAGCACGAGGATCAGCGCGCCGACGATCTTGTGCCAATCGGGCCGAAACCTCACCGACTTGCGCGGCGGTGTGTACCGACTGGACGCGGCTGGCGCATCCCGCTCGGTACTACGACGCGTTGCTGATTGCATCGGCGACGGCGGGGTTGCTCGGGGAAGCGTGGCGTCGTCGCGATGCGTCGTGACCCGACCGTGGTGTTCCACGTTGCCGGGCTTGGTGCGGCGCTTGTTGGGTGGCACAGACGTGCTCCTTCTCTCCCGGGTGTCATGCGATAGGTGATGTAGGCCAGCACTGTGGCCATGCCTGACTCGAGGTGGTAGGCGTTGTGGCAATAAAGCATCCAGTTACGTGGGTTGTCGGCCGGGAACGTGAGCTGCGCGGAGTCGCAGGAGAGCACGTTGACGGTGTCTTTGCTGACGCCGAAACTCCCATCCCGATGAAATCCCGACGATCGAACGGTTGCATGAATTACTACATTATGTCGTAGATCAGTTCAGGTCAACGTCAGATCGGAGGCCATCCGGTTCGTGCCAGCCACCCCTGCAGCCCAGTGAAGATCGTCGCCCACACGCCTGAGACGTACCCGATGCCGACGGCCACCATGGTGGCCCCGCCGATTCGTTGCAGCAGCAGGGATCGGCGCATCATCCACTGACGTGGGCGTTGGGACTTCTCGAACCAGATTGCGATGGCGATGAAGGGCAGGCCGAGGCCGATCGAGTAGAGCAGGAGGAGGAGCATCCCTTCGAGGAGCGATGAGTCTTCAGCTGCCTTGGTGAGGATCGTCGCGAGGATCGGGCCGATGCATGGCGTCCATCCGAGCGCGAATGCCGCGCCAAGAGCCACGGCTCGGCGTGGGCCACGCCCGACCAGATGCATCGCGACCGGCCGACGTTCGCCCGCAAGCGCGTACCAGCGAACCACGCCGAGAGTGTGCAGCCCGAACACGATGAGGACCACACCGGCGACCCGTAGAGCAGTTTCGAGCCGCTCGTAGAGCAGCCCTCCGAGTGCCGAAGCGGTCGCTCCCAAGACGGTGAACACGATCGTGAAACCGGCCACGAAGCCGAATGCGCCGACAATCCTCGCTCGAGGGTGCGGCCCACTGTCGTCTGTGTCGTTAGAAGATACGGCGGCGATGTAGCCGGGCAACACCGGGAGCACACACGGGCTGCTCGCCGAGACTACACCCGCCGCAATCGCCGCGAACGGGAGCAGCACACCGTTCACGTGTTCTCCGGCGCCGCGCGCAGCTGCGTCCGCGATCGGAGGGCCACCAGACCGACAGCGGTGATGACGGCAACGGCAATCGACGTTCGGTGTTGCCGGGTCAAGCCGTCGCCGATGTGCGGAAGCCAGATCGACGCAACAGAGCGAATTGTGGCAACTGCTATCAACGCCACTGCGACGACCTGAAGGTCGGGCAGGCCGCGTGTGTGCCACCGACGGACAATAGCGGCGGCGCCGACAGCTGTTGCAGCGACGCCCAGACCGATCGGGACCATCTGCTGGACCAGACCCTCGGGCCGCAACCCAATGCCGCTCACCGGCCCCGGACAGCCATCGCGCAGCAGACAGGTCGCTTCGTAGCACGCCCACGCCACCAACGCCGGAGCGGTGATCGCGGCCAGTCGCTCGACCGGCGACACATGGTCCTGTCGGGCTCGGAGAGCGAGCCATCCCATGCCGGCTGCGACACCTGGCCAGAACTCGACACCGCTCCGGATGATCAACAGATCGCTGAGGCTCGTGAGCGAACCCGGGTCGTCGATCGCGACGGCTGCGAGTCTCCCGACTGCGATGCCCATGAGCAGAGCCCCGCTCGAGATATCGATGAGCCCCGACACTGCGGCCGACTCAGGCCAGGCGCGCACGAAGACAGTGGGAACAATCAGCACGACCGCCATCGATGCAAGCAGACCAATGTCGATCATCCGCTGAGGTCTTCGAGTACCGCAGCCAAGCGTTGCTCGGTGAGCCCACCGACGATGGTGGTGCGCAGCGTACCGTCAGCACCGAACACGTATGTCGTGGGGAATCCGCGCAGGCCGAGCCGGGCACGGATCTCTCCTGAGCTGTCGAACACATTCGGGTAGGTGACCCCGAACTCCTTCATGAACTGGAGCGAGTTGGCAAAGACGTCTTTAGATGCCACGCCGACAATGACCACCTCACTGCTGTGCGCCTGCCAGGTCCGTTCGAGAAGTGGGGTTTCGGTACGGCATGGCGCGCACCACGACGCCCAGATGTTCACTATCACGGGAGTTCCGCGGAGTCCCACCAGCACACCCTCGAAGTCGTCGGCCGAGAGCTCCGTCAACCGCCCCGCCGCGGGCAAGGGCATCGGCGTGCCGCTGGCCTGGAACGACGCCTCGCTCGAAGGCCGCGTCACCGCATACCCTACGATGGCCACCATCGCCAGCAGAGCAAACAGCTTTGTCCTCCGGCTGGTGCGGCTGATTGGCTCGGACACCTGCGCATCCACGGACTCCACGAACTCCACACTACTACTACATTGTGTAGAAAGTATCGGCCTCAGCCGGGGCAGAGTGCCGTGACCAAGCGGGCCAGATGGTGGATCTGGAATGCCGCAAGCATGCCGGTGACTACGATCGCACCCCACAATGCAGTTTGGGTGCTGGATCGCAATGGCGTCATCGGGGGCGACAGCAGCGCAGCGACTCGGGCCGGCACCCCCAGGCCCGCGAAGCTCATCGCCCCGGCGGGAGTGATGCTGTGCAGCGCGACCTTGCCGAGGGTGCGTGCGACGAATCCGCGGTCGCCGCAATGGACAACGGCCGTCTCGTCGGCCCACCGCTCGAGTGAAAACTGCAAACGGCCCGCTAACGGTCGTAACAGCGGCATGACTGCTGCGGCGAGCTGTGCGGTGAGGAGATAGCGGTCATGGCGGTGATCGGCGTGGGCTCGCTCGTGAGCCAGCACGACTTCCTGCTCTGCGCCATCGAGCATGTCGACCAGACCACTCGACAAAACGACCTGGCCGCCGCGACCAGGGAGCGTGAAGGCGAAGGGCTGTTCGTGATCGGTGATCTCTACCCAGCCAGGGTGGTCGTGGCACAGGCGGCGGTAGCCCCTGAACACGGTTCGGACTCGGACGATGCCGGCGATCGACAGCAACAATGCAGCGGCCCCGATCCACGACGGGATCGGGTCGTGGACACCGAACGCCTCAGCACACCAGTCCAGGCGACCGCCGAGCAGCGGAAGGTGCGCCACGTAGCCGAGCGAGACGATCCACAAGGTTGGCACGGCAGCCGCAGCGACCACAGCCAGCGTGATCGTCACGGTCCGGGCGGCGACTGCGGGCGGCAGACGACGATGTGTGGCGGTCACGACCATCGCGAGCCCGACGGCAAACGTCAGCGGCAACAGAAAGGACGGATACATCAGGTGCCGCCGTCGCCGAGCATCGCCCGAAGCGCCTTGATGTCCTTCTTCGAGAGACTCCCGACGAAACCGGCGAGAACCTGACCCTTGTCGGATGCCGACGAGAGCACCTCACCGATACGCCGAACCGCGAGCTGCGACTCGTCGATACAGGCCTCATAGGCAAACGCCCGCCCTGCCTCGCTCCGTCGAACCAAGCCCTTGGTGTGCAGGCGACCCAACACCGTAGCCACGCTCGTATACGCGAGTTCGGTGTTGAGACGACTCTTGATCTCACCCGGCATCAATGGGCTCTCGGCTGCCCACAGCACCGCCATGATGTCGTGCTCCAACGCTCCATCGGGCCGCTTGGCCATGTCACACCTCCATGACCACCCTAGCCGACCGGAAGCAGCTAGTCTCTTACATGGTGTAGTTCCTGAGGTCTCCGCGACCCGAAACATGACCCCTCCATCATGACCCGCCGAATCCTGCTGCTCTTCGTCACGTCCATCGCCGGCGTGGTGCTCGTTGCGAACCCTGTCTCCGCACACAACACACTCCTCTCCAGTGACCCTGTGGAAGGCGCCGTGCTCGACGTTGCGCCGACCCAACTGACCCTCGTTTTCGGCAAAGCGGTGCCTCTCGACACCTTGTCGATCGAGGTCATCGACGCGACAGGCGTGAGGAGCGATCTTGTCGGCTCCACCCACGGACCGAACGGTGATACCGAAGTGCTCACTCCGCTGCCGCCCCTGACGCCCGGAGAGATGACGTTGCGGTGGCGGCTCGTCGGCCCTGACGGCCATCCCATCACCGGTCGAATCGCGTTCACGGTTGCCATCGCAGCGACTCCGACCGTGACCGCCGACCCGGCAGCGGTTCCGGCAGCAGCGGTCACGACGACAGCCCCGCCCACGTCGTCGACAGCATCGACCA
>JAYTZE010000509.1:0-1436 GCA_043742385.1 Ilumatobacteraceae bacterium | reverse complement strand
CGGTGTGCGTAGCGACCGCGATCGACTCGAGTTCATACGCCGCCGCGAGCACGCTGGTCCCGTCGCCGCCGAACGAGGACGCAAGACCTTCGACGATCGGATCGGCCGCCTGTGGAGCATCGCGACCGAGCAGCGCCGACAGGGACGCCGCGTACGCGTCATGTGATTCGCGGATGGTGGCGATCACTGCCCGCTGGTTGTCGTCGACATCGCCGGAGCCCAGCGCGACGTCGTACAGATCACGCGCCGCGAGTTCGACGGATTGCGCAAACCCCAGCAGCGTCACGTCGTCGTCGCTCGGTCGCTTCGGCGGAGCCGTCGTCGTAGTGACGGCCGTGGTGGCAGACGTCGCTGTGGTGGTTGTGGTCGCGCTCGCCCGACCCATGAGGGATGGCAGGAGCGAGACCGCGGCCCCACCCAATCCAATACCCAGCAGTCGACGGCGCAAGTTCGCACTGTCGGCCGGTGCCGGCTCCGTCACATCGATGTCCACGCAGAATCCTTTCGAGATACTCACCCGTCAGCCTTCCTTGCCGAGGGTGAGCGGAGCAATTCTAGAAGTCGAGGGCCGAGAGGTCTGGTATCCACGTTCGTGCCCGCTCGATTGCGCCGGCCCACTGCTGCCGGTCGAGGTGCTCGGTCGGCTCGACCACAACGTGAGGTTGCCAGGCTGCGGCAATGTCGTCGAACGAGCCCCACACCCCGACGGCCAGCCCGGCCAGGTATGCCGCACCGATCGTCGTGGCCTCGGTCTGCGGCGACACCTCGATTGCCCGGCCGGATGCATTGGCCAACGCTTGGATGAAGGTGGGATTTTGACTCATGCCGCCATCGACCCGGATGGCACCGATCGATTGCCCGTAATCAGCTTCTGCCGCCTCCAACAGATCGGTGCCACGGTGAGCTATTCCCTCGAGCACCGCCCGCACCACCTGCGGTCGACCGGACCCACGAGTCAGGCCCAGCATGGTCCCGCGTGCGCCATAGTCCCAGTGTGGTGTACCGAGCCCCATCAGGGCGGGGACGTACACGACGCCATCGGTGTGATCGCACTGCGAGGCCACGTCGTGACTGTGTGCCGCAGTGTCGATGATGCCGAGATCGTCGCGCAACCAATCGACGTTGGTGCCGGCCGACAGCATGATCGCCTCGGCGCCCCACGTGCGTTGGCCTGCGCGACTCCATGCCACGATCGGGAACGTGCCGTGCTCGCTGCGTCGGGCCGAAGCCGGCGGGGTCGTCCCCGTGCACACATCGAGCATTCCGCCCGTACCGAACGTGATCTTCGCCAGGCCCGGCCGCACACAACCCTGGCCAACAAGGCTCGCCTGCTGATCGCCGACGAGCGCCGCAAGCGGAGGCGAACCTGGCAGCGCGCTGGCCTCGCCGAACACGCCCGTGGAGTCGACCATGGTCGGCAACATCTCCATCGGAAT
>JAYTZE010000508.1:0-3114 GCA_043742385.1 Ilumatobacteraceae bacterium | reverse complement strand
GCTCTTGGTGGCACGACCGCCACACTACGCTCGTTCACCGTCGATGCCGGCGTCGACGTGCTGTGCTTCGGCGGCACGAAGGCCGGGCTGGCGGGCGGAGAAGCCGTGGTCTTCCTCAATCCGGCGCTGGCGAAGCGTGCCAAGTACGTGCGCAAACAGGTCAACCAACTGCCGTCCAAGATGCGCTTCGTCGCCGCTCAGTTCACCGCCCTGCTCGACGGCGACCGGTGGATCCACCTCGCCGAACACGCCAATGCGATGAGCGCCCGCTTGTTCCAACTGACATCCGACATCGCGTCGGTCACCCACGTCGGTCCTCCGGCCGTCAACAGCGTCTTTCCGACCCTTCCCCCCGAAGCAATCAAGCCGCTGCAGGACTGGTCGTTCTTCTGGGATTGGGACGTCAGTACCGCCCAGGTGCGTTGGATGACGTCGTGGGATACCACCATCGACGATGTCGAGCAGTTCGCTGCCGGGGTGCGACACCTGCTCTCGTAAATTCCTTGCAATCTACAATTGACTCGCCGTCGACGCCGACTTAGTCTGGCGGTGCTGGCCGATTGGGTGCCCTTGGGGGCGGTGCAGCGCAACCTGCAGAACCGCACATAGTCGCACGAGGGGGTTCACATGGCCGCGGTGGAGATCTTCTTCCATCGAGTGCTCACAGACGATCGCTGGATGAACCAGGCAGCGTGCGAAGGGCTCACGCACCTGTTCTTCCCTCCACCCGCCGAACGGCCCCAGGCCCGAGATCGGCGTGAGGCAGCGGCCAAATCCGTGTGCGCCAGCTGCATCGTCCATAGTGCGTGCCAGGAGTACGCCAGGACCAATCACGAGTACGGGTTCTGGGGTGGCGAAAGCGAAGACGAACGCCACTCGGCCGGCTACCGGTTGATCGCTCCGATCGGCGTGCGAGCCCGCAACGCCGGCTAGTCGAGCGCCTACGATCGCCGCATGAGCGGCGCAACCTCCCACCGCCAGGCCGTTGACGCGGCGTGGGCGGCGTTCGGCGACCGTCGCCCGATCCACAGCGCCGACGAGGTCAGCGCCAACGTCTCCACCAACCGCGTCTATCGGCTGCACCTCGACGACGGCACGACGGTCATCAGCAAGGTGTCGTCGTACGGCTCGTACTTCCTGTTCGTCGAGGATCATGAACAGCTCAATCGTTGCGCGAGGTGGTTGGACACCACGCGGTTCAAGGGAATGCTCGCCGACATCTGGAGCCGCGACGGCCGCATCTTCACCTGGTACGACCAGCACATGTGGGCCGTGTTCTACGACGACGTCCCCCGCCGTGATGCTCTGCCTCGCATACTGAGCGCAGGGCAGATCGAGAACCTGGCAACGGAAATCGCCGAGTTCCATCTCGCCTGCACCGACATCGCCCCATCTCTTCCCAGCGCATCGAAGACAATCAAGAGCGATGCCATTCACCTGCTCGATCTCCTCGAGAGCCCGTTCGCGACCCGCAACTTCGAGCTGCCACCCGAGGCCATCGGAGTGCTGTGGAAACATACTCACCGCTTTCTCGAACGCCTGGTCGAAGTTGGCTACGACGAATGGCCGAAGATCCCGATCCTGATCGACTGGAATCTTGGCAACTTCTCGGTCGACACCGCAGTAGATGGCCGGTTCCGGCTCTACAGCCGGTGGGACTACGACTGGTTTCGCATCGAGCCACGCTTGCTCGACTTCTACTTCCTGTCACGCGTATCGAGCAGCACCGGTGATCGAACCCGTTTCACGTACGGCCCACACACCCTGGTCGAACCGTCGTTTCTCGCCTTCCTCGCTGCGTATCGAAGTGTCTTTCCGATGAGTGACGACGAGGTTGTCTTCCTGCCCGAGGTGTATCGCTTCTTCATCCTCAACTATGTCGTCCGAGAGGGTGCCCGATTCTTCCGCCACGATCTGTGCACGCAGTTCCGACGAGATTCGGTGCGCAGCTATCTTCCGGCGCTTGATGTGCTCGACGTCTCGCCGCTCCTGCGCCCGTAGCATCATGCGCTGAACGAGATGGCGGCCCAGCCGTCGAGCGTGTCACGGCGCGTTCGTCGCATGGGCAGCAACGCGGCATCCACGTGGTCGTGATGATCGGCCAGCACACCACTGACGATCAGTACGCCGGCAGGTGCGACGACCCGACGAAGGTCGTCGGCGAGATCAATCAACGTCGGAGCAAGGATGTTGGCGACGACGATGTCGAAACGTCCATCGATCTCGGCCAACGGTGTCGTCGACACATGCACTCGGTCGGCCACGCCGTTGGCTGCGGCGTTGGCTCGAGTCGTGGGAACCGACGCTGGCGCGATGTCGATCGCCCTCACCGCGCTCGCACCCATCACGCAGGCGACAACGCCAAGTACACCCGATCCGCATCCGACATCCAGCAGGGTGACTCCGTCGCTTATGGCCGCGCGGATCGCGCTGATCGACAGGATGGTGGTCGGGTGATCTCCGAGCCCGAACGTCGAACCTGGTTCGATCCGAAGCACGGTCACATCGGGAGCTGCGTCGAACGACACCCAGGCCGGACAGATCACCAGGTCGGTGTCGATCCAAACCGGTTCGGCGTGTTTGCGCCAGGTATCAGCGACTGCCTCGTCGACCTCGACGAAGCGCCAGTTCCACGCCGCCAATCGCTGAGCCGCCGCATCCGTCACGGCTTCAGCATCGTCACCGAGCGACGTCCATAGATCGACGTGGTCGGCCGCGACACGCTCCTCGATGGCACCGACGCCGAGCGACCACAACGCATCTGCGGCAAGTTCAAGTTCATCAACACTAACCGAGACCACGAGGGCCAGCATCAGTCAATGCGTCGCAAGGTGGCGCGAAAGCGCTCGGCGCGTTCCACATAGGTGGCAACGCCACGTTCGATGTCTTCGCGTCGGGCGCGACCCTCTTTGATGACAGCGGGCGTACCCACCGCCAGCGCGCCCGAGGGCACGATGCTGTCGTTGAGCACGACTGCATTTGCAGCGACGATTGCCCAGCTGTGGACCACGACGCGATGCAGGACTACGGAGCCGACACCGATCAGGCACCACGGCTCGATCTTGCACGCCTCGAGATGAGCAAGATGGCCGATGACACAATCGTCGCCCACGA
>JAYTZE010000507.1:0-12604 GCA_043742385.1 Ilumatobacteraceae bacterium | reverse complement strand
GCGATGCGACCCTTGTCGGAAAATCGACGGGCCCTCATCGGCGGAGCACTACGAGGCGGTAGATCGGACGGGTTCCGCACCCTGGCGAGGCTAGCGGGGTGCTAACGCAAGCATGCAGCGGCATCCCTCGTGGGCAGGCGCGCTGGTGTGCCCCGTGGGGAACTGCTGGCCCGCAGCAACTTCTCCGGCAAGGGCATTGTCTTCGGCATCTGGGCACGCGGGCCCGTTGGGGTCGACCATCCAACACACCTTGGTGCCCGGCATGACCGCGGCCAGCGCACCGCGTCCGAACGCAGCGCGGGCCACGTCGTCGAGATGTTCATCGATGCGCTGCGTCTTCCACTCGCGATAGATGCCGCGCACCATTGTGGCCAGTTCAGCATTGTCGCCCTCGGCATCGACAACCGCACGTTCGAGCCGCTCGCGCAGTGGCGCAACGATCGTGGCAGTCAGTGCCTCGATCGCTGCCTTGGTCGCGCCGGCACGGTTGACGTCGGCCTTGTGTTCTTTCGCTGAGCCCTTGTCGATGCTGGCTGCGCCGATGAGGGCCGCCTTCTCGAGATCGGCCGTGATGGCTGCCGCAAAGCGTGCCGCCTGCTCACTCTGCCATGGCAGCATCGTGTCGATCGATTTCACGGGTTCGTTGCGCCGCAGCGTGTGCAGGATCTCATTTTGCTCGTCGGCCAGGACGCGCTTCAGCTTGCGTGCCGAGGCAACGATGATGGGTGTCAGCGATGCGTCGCGTTGACCGAACGCCGAATCGTCGAGCGCTTCTTCGACCACCGGCGCCTCGGGCGAGGCCTGGAACACGGCGAGGTCTTCGACGATCGTCAACGACACGGCCGCGGCGGGCTCGTCCTCGGTTGCGTCGTCGGCGGCGTCCGCCTGAACGGCTTCGGACTGTTGTGCGCGCTCGACCACCGACTCGGCACGAGCAGCGCGCAATCGAGCGAACAGATCGTCGACCGTGCCCACCTGGGATTCGTCAGGCGAAGCGGATTCCTCGTCGTCGTCACCGAACAGAGCGACGACAGGCGCCGCTTTGCGGGCATCGTCGCGTTCGTCGTGGTCGTGCACCTCGTGGATATCGCGCATGAGCAACACGGTGTTGTCGACATCGTCGCTGGCCGGTGAGGGCTCGATCTCGTCGGTCGTCTCGGCAACCTCGTCTGTTTCGACGAGTTCGTCGACCTCGGCCGGTTCATCGACCGCCAACTCGTCGTCGGGTTCGACAACCGTGACCGCGATCGGCATTTCCGGTTCCTGCACCGGTTCGCCGGGCGCCTGGCGATTGGGAACCATCAGCGGTACCGGGCCGGTGGTCGGTGCCAGGTTGACGTACTCTGCCGGCTCACCCAGCGGTGTCAGCTCGGCCATCACATCGACAGCGACGAGGCGCGACCGCTCGAATGCTTGCAGGAGACGATCACGGCCGTGCATCAACTGCTCGATCTGCTGGCGCGCCAATTCGCGGCGCCGAGCCAACTCGCTGAGGACGCGCTCGCGGTAGGCACGAGCCTCGTTGACCATCTCGCGACCCTGCTGTTTGGCCATGACCAATTCGGACTCGGCATCCGACGACGCATCCTGACGGCGACGCGCGGCCTCGACCTCGGCCTCTTCACGCAAACGTTGTGCCTCGTCGGTGGCCTCGCGCAGCATCCGTGATGCTCCGTCCTCGGACCGGATCTTGATCTGCGACGCCGCCTCGCGGGCTGTCTGCAGAATGCGCGCGGCCTCCTCACCGAGCATGCGGGTGACGATTTCTTCGTCGAGCGCAACGACCGAATTCGTCGAGCCACGCTGCGCGGTGCGCAACTCGCGCTCGAGGAACTTCTCTCGCTCTTGCAGGCGAGCCATTTCAGCCGCAACCATTCGCAGCAGGTCGCGCACCTCGGTCTGGTCGTACCCGCGTCGAGACGTCGAGAACGACGCCGATGCGATCGCGTCGGGCGAGGACGGATCAGGACGTGAAAACGAAAGTGCCATTGAGCGCAAGCGTAGGTCGGCAGGCCACGCGAAACGTGGCAATCCATTGACGCGGCGCGGTGAGTCGGCTACGGAGTGGAATCAGGCACGCTGGCAGCGCTCGCCGGCAGCGCCTCGCCGCCGATCCGCTCGAGCGCGGCCAAGGCCTCGTCGAGGGTGGCCACGGGAATGATCTCGACGTCGTCGCCCACCACGAGGCGCGCCTTGGCAATGTCGTCTTCACCCTGTGAGGTCGGCACCAGGAAGTACTTTGCACCCGATTGCAGCACTGCAGAGGCCTTCGACGACAACCCGCCGATCGGGCCCACCTCGGCATGAATGTTGATTGTGCCGGTCACCGCGACGCGCGTGCCGCCGACCAGATCACCCTCCGACAGCTGGTCGATCAAGGTCAGTGTGAATGCCAGTCCGGCCGAAGGACCGCCGATCGACTCGGTATCGATGTTGATCGAGACATCGTCGGGAAGTTGGACCGCCGCGGTGTCGCTGGGAATGAAGCCAACGATCGTTCGCTCCGGTTCCTCGGGTGAGGCGATCAATTGCACGCTGCCGGTGGCAGGCTCTCCATCGCGTTCGTACTCGATCTCGATCATGTCGCCGGGCTTGTGCTTGGCCAGGATCGGGGCCAGGTCATCGACGACCGACACAGCGATGCCATCGATCGTCATCAACTTGTCACCCGGATCGAGCAGCTCATCTGACGGCGCCGACTCGACACACGTGCGCCCGTCGTCGCTGGCCTTCAGGCAGACCAATTCCTCGATGATCACCTCGCCCTGTGTCAGCTTGGCGTCGAATCCGAGGCGGAGCAGTGCCACATATTCAGCGGTTTCCTTCGCTGTGCGCATGTCTCTTTGGCCTCGCGATGTCTGTTGTTGCGGAGTCTCGGTTGCATACAGGTCGGCATAGCTGCGCTCGGCGATCGCCGGGTTCTCGCGTCCAATCCACCATTGCAGCATGCTCAGCTCGGGTTGTCGCACGGTCACGAACAGCACCTGGCCGTCGCTCTCGTAGGTGGTCGGCCCGTCAATCGACAGCAGCGGTTCGACGGCTTGGGCGTCAGCCGGAACGACCGCGAACTGCACCTTCTCCGACGGGCCGAACTTCGTGCACGTGTCGGCCTCGCGTACTTCGCAGTCGCGCTTGCTGGCAACGAGCGTGCTCGGCAGAACGGCAGCAATCGCCACTGCGCCGACCGCGGCGAAGCCGACCACCGCCAGCGGAACGGCCCACAACAGGTGGCGGCGGCTCAGCGAACGTACCTCGGCACGTGGCTCTATTACGATTGGTTCTTGCGTGTCGACCAGGGAACTCACCATCGCTACTGCTTGGATTGCCGTCCTTGCCATTGTGGCACTCGTTGCGGCGGGTTGGCGTAAGCCTGCCAGAGCCACGGCCGATCCGGCACGCGCCCTACGACCGAGACGGGCACGGATCGGTCTCCCAGTCACCGAAGTCGAGGTGCCGCTGCATCGGCGGACGCAGTGGTGGCGAAAGATCTGGGCGCTTGTCGCCGGCAGCACGATGGCCGGTGTTATGGGAGTCATCACTGCGACCCTGGTCGGGTTCGGCTTGTCATGGATCGTGGTCACGCTGTCGCACATGCTCAAGAAATGACCTCGCGGTGGAGGGAGATTGCGCTCGCCGGGCACACCGGTGACACGGTCGCGGCACGGGGTGCGCTCGCCGACGATGATCCGGTGGCACGAGAACTCGCACTCGGTGCCACGTTGCGGTTGGGGGTCTTGACCGACGCCGACCTGGGCGCTGCGCTGGCCGATGTTGCTCCGTCGGTGCGGCGCCGGGCGGCGATGATCGCCGGAAAGCGCCCCAGCGTGTCGCTCCTGGCCGTGCTGCTCGACACCGACGTCACTGTCGTCGAAGCGGCGGCGTGGGCCTGTGGCGAGCAGGAGGTCGTCGACGACGGCGTGCTGGACACCTTGATCGATCTCGGCGTCAGTGCCACCGACGCGCTGGTTCGCGAGGCCTGCGTTGCCGCGCTCGGTGCGATCGGCGATCCCCGCGGTGTGCCAACGATCCTCCACGGCTGCATCGACAAGCCGGCCGTGCGACGCCGCGCCGTACTGGCACTCGCCCCGTTCGACGGCGACTCGGTCGATGCAGCGCTGCAGACCGCGTTGACCGATCGCGACTGGCAGGTGCGCCAAGCGGCCGAGGACGTCGTGCGGGCCGGCATCGGCTGAAACGTGCAATACAAGGTACCGATCTCATCGAAGGAACGGCCGTCCTGCTCCCCGCATGACCTCTTGGCCAGCGGTCAGAAGTCGAAGCGATAGACGTTGGTATCGCGCACCGAGAATCCGATCCGCTGGTAGAGACGGTTGGCAGCAGCGCGCGATGGCCGGCTGGTCAGGCTGACTGCCTTGGCACCCCGGCGTCGGGCCTCGTCGAGTGCGGCCAGATTCAGTGCTGCACCGACGCCGTGGCCTCGCGCCGCTTCGTCGACGACGACGTCTTCGATCCACGCCTTCAACCCGGTGGGAATGCGGTACAACACCAACGTCAGGCTGCCCACGATCATCCCATCGACGCGCGCGACGAACAACGTGGACCCAGCGGTCATGATCGTCGCCAGGTCTGCGGCATCGGGCGGTGTGGCCGACGACAGTTGGGGAAGCAGGCGGGCCAACGCCTCGACAACTTCTGCTGTCGGATGGTCGACGATCTCGATGGTCGCAGTCACAACGCCTCAACCTACGACAACGGTTCTCTCGACCCACACCGCGCAGCACCGTGAGCGGTGTATCGATGCTTTCGAGCAGGCGTTTGTCGGGCAACTGTCGTCGGCACGACCTCCGAAGTCGTGCTGCATCTGCCGGCGCAGATGTCGACCCGAAACGCAATCATGTGTGGTCGCGGTTGTGCTGGCCACCGTGCTCCTCGCCGCAGGCGTGCTCGGCTCGTCGCTAGCAGCCAGTTCCATGGTCCGACGCAGTTCGGAGAAATCACAAGAGGCGTTGGAGTTGTCAGCAATCGAGGTTGCTTCGACGCTGGGACTGTCGCTCAAACGCCAGGAAGATCTGGAGAGATGGATCATCTGCGCAACGAGAACGTCGACGAGGCCCAGGGCTTCCTGCTGTCGAAACCACTCGAGCCTGACGCCCTCGAGGCGCAGATCCTCGCACCGTCTCGCGTGACCAACGGGGCCGCCAAGACCGTGACCCACGTTGTCGGCGGCACCGATACGCGGCGATGTACAGGACGAAGTGGTCGCATCACCGGGCCCGAGACGGCTGACACCCAGCACCTTGGCGATGCTGTCGCGCATGGCGCGGCGCGGCCAGTAGGCCGTCGCGCCGTACGTCGGTAGTCTGGTCATCGATGGACCACGTTCGCTGGATGGCCCAACCAACGCTGCACCGGCCAACAATTATCGCCGCGTTCACAGGGTGGAACGACGCCGGCGATGCAGCGAGCAACAGCGTCCGTCATCTGATCGAGGTCTGGAACGCCCAGCCGCTGGCCGAGATCGACCCCGAGGAATTCACCGACTTCGCCACGGTGCGGCCGCACGTACGCCTCACTGCGGGAATGACACGCTCGATCGTGTGGCCGACCGTCGGATTGTGGAGCGCCTCGACCCCTGGCGGCGATGTCATCTTGCTGCTCGGTCCCGAGCCGGCGTTGCGGTGGCGCCTGTTCAGCGCACAAGTCATGGCGGCAGCCGACAGGTACCAGGCATCGATGTTGCTCACGCTCGGTGCGCTGCTGGCTGACGTTCCCCATTCCCGCCCCGTGCAGTTGATGGGCACGGCCACGGACCAGTCGATGATCGACCGCTTCGACCTGCAGCGCTCGCGCTACGAGGGTCCGACCGGAATCGTTGGCGTTCTGCACGACGCCGCCGCGCACACCGACCTGTCCTCGGCATCGTTGTGGGCAGCGGTGCCTGCCTACGCGTCGCAAGTACCTTCGCCAAAGGCCGCACTCGCGCTCGTCGAGCGGGCTTGCGAGATGTTGGGGTGCCCTGCCTCGACCGCCCGACTGGTTGCCGACGCCGGCGAGTACGACGCTCGAGTCAGCGCTTTCGTCGGCGACGACGACGACTTGATCGGTTACGTCTCGCGACTGGAGTCTCTGGCCGACAGTGGCAATCTCGACGAAGATGACGACGACGATGACGACGAGAACGAGGTGACCGGCGCGATCGACGACACCCGCCTCAACAGCGACGAATTGATGGCCGAGGTCGAGCGCTTCCTGCGCGACCATGGCGACAGCGCGTCGTAGCCAGCCCGGTGGCTAACCCGACTGACCCCGCCACATAGGCGAGCGCGGCGCTTCGAACGCGGTCGTCACCGCGTGGCCGTCGATTGCTGCAAAAGCCATCGGCCCCCACCAGTTCGCGCCGGCAACCGGCCATGGCAATGCGTCGCGGCTGAACCAACCCACCCCAGCGGTCTCCAACGGATGCCCTGAGAGTTCACCGCCGGTCGCCGTGCAGTGGAACAACAGCAGATACATGGCGAATCGGGTGAAGCCCATCCGTTGGCCATCGATCACGGCGAGCAGTTGCACCGGATCACAGTGAATACCCGTCTCCTCGTGCACCTCTTTGACCACGACCTCCGAGGGCGAGTAGCCGACATCGGCCCACCCGGTCGGATACAGCCAGATGCCGCTGTCAGCACGTTGCACCAACAGGATCTCCCCGGCTTCGTTGCCGACCACGGCACCGACGGCAACCTTCGGCGTCACGTAGCCGGGCACGCCCTCGCCGATCGACTCCATCCATTCCTGCACGAAGTGGTCGCGTTCGCGACGCACCTCCAACGCCTCGTCGGCCGCTGCCTTGATATCAGCCGCGACGTGCAACACCTCTTCGAATCGCTCGCGCTCGTACAGGCTCTCGGTGAAGCCAAGACCAGTGCGTGCGATGGCGGCCAGCGACTCGCTCCAACGCACCAGGTCACGAGTGAAGTCGTTCGGCGCAGCGTCGCTCACGACGGCGACCCTACGGCATGCAGAACAGCCCGTTCGATCTCGGCGCGGTGGAAGCTGTCGGTGACTTTCGCACCATCAGAAGTGCGTACGTAAAAGCTGTCGACAACACTCGGGCCGATGGTCTGCACCGTGGCATGGCGAATGTCGAGGCCCATCTCGGCGAGGGCCGTGGCAACTCGGTGCAACAGCCCGATCGAGTCGGGCGCCCGCACTTCTATGACGGTCGCGTTGCTGCTTGCCGCGTCGACGAAGATCACCGACGGGGCAAGCACTGAAGCTGCGGCTGGACGCCGACGGCGGCGGTAGGTACGCGCGCGTTCGGCGAGCCGAGCCGACAACGCCAACTCGCCCGACAGCGCACGATGGATGTCGGCGATGACGGTCGCCCAGTCCGCACCCTGCGATGTCTCAGCGATCCTGAACTGCGACGCAGCCATGCCTTGTTCGTCGCTATGCGCCCGTGCGCCGACGACATCGATACCGTGCAAGGCCAGCACGCCGGCGAGGCGACCGAACGTTCCCTGCCGGTCGACGTTGATGACGAGAATTCGTGGTGCGTCGACGTGAACCGCGTTCTCACCGGCGCCCATCATCGCCAGAATGTCGGCGGTCGGGAACGGCGAACTGCGCTCTTGCCCGCCTTCCACTCCGTCACTGGCACCGAGCTGGAGGCGCACGCGCTCGACCAGTTCCTCGACCAGCTCGGCCTTCCACGGGCTCCACGCCGATGAGCCGGTCGCCAGCGAATCGGCCTCGGTCAACGCATGCAGCAGGTCAAGGAAGCCGACACTTTCAACAGCATCGGCCACCATGTCGATCGAGGCCGGATCATCGAGATCGCGACGTGTTGCGACGTCGGGCAACAGCAGGTGGTGACGCACCAGACGCACCAGATGACTCGTGTCCCGCTCGTCGAAGCCCATACGTGGACCAATCAGCGCGACCATTTCCTCGCCACGTTCGGTGTGATCGCCGGGGTAGCCCTTGCCAATGTCGTGCAGCAGTGCGCCGATGACCAGCAGATCCGGCCGGGCGACACGGTCAGCGAGCAGCGCCGCCTGTGTCGCCGCCTCCCATAGGTGCCGGTCAACGGTAAAGCGGTGGTATGCATTGCGCTGCGGGCGCGACCGCACCGGTGCCCATTCCGGCAGCATTCGGGTGAACAGCTCGGCCTGGTCGAGCGACTCGAGCACCGGTATCGCCCGTGGACCCTCCAGCAGCAAAGCGACCAATTCCTCCGTCGCACCCGTCGGCCACGGTTGCGGCCACTCAGGTGTGCGCTCGTTCAGCGTCTCGAGGGCGCGGGTAGCGATCGGCGACTCGCTGCGCACCGCTCCAAGGGCCACCTGCAACATCAGCGTCGGATCGCGCTCCGGCCACACATCGACGCCCAATTCCACCTCGCCGTTGCGCAGGGTGACACCCGAAGCAAGCGGACGCGGCTTGAGAGGCCCCTTGGCGGAGCGGGCGACGGCATGCCAGGCGCGATCGAACTGCCACGACAGCGTTCGCGCCGCCGACGACACCGCGGCCATCAGTTCGTCGGCGGTGCCAAAGTCCCCTGCGGTGGCGATCGCATCCTGGTCCTCCAGCCGGAGTACCTCGCCGGCGGCGGGCGCGAGGCTATGCAAGGCAACCCTGGCTCGAAGCAGTATGTCGTAGGCCGCCGCGAGGGCCGCTGGCGCTTCCGTCGCGATGCCGCGACCGGCGGCATCGATCCAGCGCAGTTCGTGCATGTCGCGCAGGCCGCCGCGCCCTTCCTTCAGGTTGGGCTCCAGCAGAAAGGCGACCTCGCCATCGACGCGATGGCGAGCGAGCCCACGGTCGCGGAGCAGCTCCAGCCAGGCATCGGCGTCGGCTTGCCACGCCAATCGGGCGGACTGCAACACCTCGTCGGCCAACGCCCGGTCACCGGCAATCCAACGACCGGTCAGCATTGTCGTCGCCGTGTCGAGCTGATCGGAGCCGGCGGTCAGCTTCTGAGTCGCAGCGCGCACGGAGTGTCCGAGGTGAATGCCCGAGTCCCAGATCGGGTACCACAGATCGGCCAAGCCGGCCTCGATCTGCTTGGCGCTACCGCGATGCACGATCATGACGTCGATGTCGCTGCGCGGCGACATCTCGCGCCGCCCGGTTCCGCCGACGGCAAGTAGGCACACACCGAGTCGCTCTCCGAACACGTTGTCGTACAAGCCAACCAGCCATTGGTCGATCGACGCTGTCCACGCCTCGCACCATGCCCGCCCATGCAGGGCGTCGTCAGCGAGGAGGCGATCGCGTTCGGCGAGTATCACTCAGGCATTGTGCCGTGCGCGATCACGTACGGTCGAGAGCGCCGTGCCGGCGTCGCCCCCTACAATCCGGTGATGCGTTGTGCATCACCCCGTTCTGTCGCCTCGTTGGCGCTCCTCGGGCTCGTGAGTGCGGTGGTCGGGTGCAGCTCCGACACGGCAAGCCCATCAGCAACGCTTCCCGCCAACACAGCACCGATCATCCGCGTCGATGACGGGATCTTGACCATCGGCGTGTTGATTCCCCAGGGCAGCGCGAACGCCGACATCGGCGAAGCCATCGGTACGGCCGTACAACTCGCTGTGGACAAGATCAACGCGGCCGGAGGCTACGGCGGCCAGGGCGTCAGGCTGGTTCCCGCGGACGAAGGTGTCGCCGGTGTCGGGGTCGATCCGGCGATCGCCACGCTGCTCGCCGCCGGGGTCGATGCGATCGTCGGACCGGCATCGTCAGCCAATGCCCTCGCCGGTCTCGGTGAGATCGTCGATGCCGGAATCGTCGCTTGCTCGCCGACTGCCTCGGCGAGCCTGCTCGACGATTTCCCCGATCGCGACCTGTTCTTCCGGACCATCCCGTCGGATTCGTTGCAGGCTCTGGCGATCGCCGAAGCAGTGGACCGCACCGGCGCAAGCCGGGCGACCGTCGCGTACATCGACGATGCGTTTGGCCAAGCATTCGCCGAGTCCGTGGAGGAGTCGCTGCAATCGAAGGGCATCCAGCAGAGCGACACGGTGCCGTACTCCGCAGACAATGCGTCGATCGAGGCCGCCGCTGCCAAGGTCGCCACGACGGCCAACGCCGTTGTCGTAGTGATCGGCGACGCCACGTCGGGTCCCGTGATGCTGGCGGCGATCGATATTGCCGAGCCGACGGTCCGGCCCATCTATGTGGTCAACGATGCGCTGCGCCGTCCGACCGCCTCTGCTGAGCCGATGGGCAGTTCCTTGGCAGAGCGGGTCACGGGTACTTCGCCGATCGCCTACAGCACCGACGAGCAGTTTCTCGCACAGCTCGGCGCCACTCCCGACAACCCCAGTCCGTACGCCGCCAACGCATACGACTGTGTCAACCTCATCGCGCTTGCTGCGTGGGCCAGCGACTCGACGCAGCCGACAGCAATCGCGGCGCAGATACCGGCGGTCAGTGCCAGCGGTACACCGTGCATGACCTTCGTCGATTGTCGGGCCAACATCGAGGTCGGTAGCAACATCAACTACGACGGCCCGGGTGGATTCTTGACCATCGGCAGCGACGGCGATGTCTCTGCAGCTGAGTTCGAGTTGTTCGGCTTCGATGAGACAGGACGTGACGTGAAGACGGGCAACGTGACGGCACGCGGTTAGAGGCGGTTAGAGGCCGCTCATCAACTCATCGACTGGCGTCACCATTCCGGTGTAGAACGGACCGAAGTCGGCATACACCGCTGAGGCCTCGTCGAAGCGCATGGTATAGACGACCTCTTTCAGGTCGTCGGGGTGCACACCGAACAGGGTGACCCCCCATTCGTAGTCGTCAAGACCAGCCGAGCCGGTGATGTATTGGGCAATGCGCCCGGCGAACTTGCGGCCGCTTGCCCCGTGTTCGTGCATCAACTCGCTGCGCCGTTCGAACGGGAGCGTGAACCAGTTGGCATCGCCATCGCGCTTTTTGCTCATGGGATAGAAGCACCACGCCGTCATCGCATACTCGACGTGGTTCGGTGGGATGGTGGGGTACAGGCGGGGCCGCTTCATGTCGTCCGGCATCTGCGCGGCGTACTCGCTGACCTCGGTGACGCTGACGTACGAATCGACGATGTCGAGCCCGGCGCGTTGCACCGCGGTTTGCAGTGCACGAAGTTGGCGCAGGTCCTCGTGGATTGCCATCACGGCTACGTCACACTTGTGTCCGAGCATGGAAATGGTCACGACTTGGCAGCCAGCCGCCTCGGCCGCCGTCACCGCGGCAACCGCCGCTTCGGCTTCGAACATGGGTGTCGGCTTGCAGAACAGGTGCAGTACACCAACACCGGTTGACGGCGAGACAGGTTCGCTCTTCATGCGATCAGGCTAGGGCTGCATGCGCTCGGGCGCATAGACATTGAGACGCTGGCCACGGACAAACCCGGCAAGCATCAAGCCCGCACGCCGAGCGGTCTGCACGGCGAGTGCAGTGGGGCCGCTGACAGCAATCAACGTGCCGAAGCCGGCTGCCCAGGCCTTTTGGACCAACTCGAAACTGGCGCGACCGCTGACGAACAAACCGAGGCCGGTGGCAGGGAGCTGACCATCGAGCAGCATGCGGCCGACCACCTTGTCGACCGCATTGTGTCGGCCGACATCTTCTCTCGTCGTCAGCACCTCGCCGGCAGGCGTGAAGGCCGCGGCAGCATGCACGGCGCCCGTGGTTGAAAACAGACCCTGACCACCGAGTACTGCCGACGGCATTGCGGCCAACACATCAAGGGCTATCGGCGGAGTCGATGGAAGCTGTTCGAGTCGGTCGCACAACGCTTCGATGGCGTCGTTGCCACACAAACCACAGCTGCTCGTCGTCGTACCGAGGCGAGGGGTCGGCACCGGCGCCTTCCCACCGGTCTCCACGGTCACCACGTTGAACTGGCTTTCGATGGCAGCCCCATCGGCGCAGTACCGCACGCCCGTGACCTGCGCTCCGCCCAGCAAGCCATCGCTGAAACACAATCCGGCAGCGAGTTCGTAATCGTTGCCGGGGGTGCGCATCGTCGTGCTGACGATGTTGCCGTCGAGCTGAATCGTCATCGGTTCTTCGACGATCAGCTCGTCGGGACGGCGCCGAAGCGCTCCCGCTTCGTACACGGTAACGAGCAGCGACTCACTGCGACCACGAGCCATGCCACAGGAAGGTACCCGACGATCAATCATTCGACGATGCGCGAGGGAATATGGTTCGCACCATGGAACCGCGAAACAATGGTCGCATTCTCGCCGCCGAACTGGTTGGCACCCTCGTATTGATGCTCGGTGGCCCGGGGGTTGCGATCCTGCTACCGGGCCTCGGACTGTTACCGGAGGGTGATGCGTCGACGGGTGCCGGCCTGATCAGGATATTGATCATCGCCCTGGGATTCGGCTTCTCGCTCTTGATCATGGCCTATGTGATCGGTCCGATCTCCGGATGTCACATCAACCCTGCGGTCACGTTGGGCATGTTGTTGGCACGCAAGGTCGACCTGACGCAGGCGGTCTACTCGTGGATCGGACAGGTTGTCGGTGCGATCGGCGGCGCATCGATCATCTTCGGCATCGCCAGCGGTCGTGACGGCTTCCAGCGCGGCCAATTTGCAGCCAACCTGTGGTCGGGCAAGTACTACGGACTCGGTTCGGCAATTGTCGTCGAG
>JAYTZE010000506.1:0-1442 GCA_043742385.1 Ilumatobacteraceae bacterium | reverse complement strand
GCCGCTTGATCAGGGTGATGCCGAAGCGACGTAGCCAACTCAAATTGTTGGCCAGAGTCCGCTCTCGGGTCCGGCTGTCGTCCTCGCGGAATGTCACGTCCAACACCCAATGCATCGACTCGATACTCCACTGCCCGCGGACCGCTTCGGAAAACCGTTTGCCACTCATGTACCGACGGCAGATGAAGTAGCGGATGTCGTGCGAAGTCGAGCCGTCGGAGTGTGTTGTCATTCGTACCGAATACCCGATTGCTTTGACGTCCGGCCACTGATCTTTAACGGCGAAGTCGACCGGCACTTTGGCGATCCCGTACGAACGCTCGTCGACCCGACCGTGTCCGGCGTCCTCGGTCTCGAAGATTCGGTACTGAAGGTCTTCGATATCGCAATCGACCTGCTCGCGGAAGTGCGACTCGACCGCCTCGAGTAGTTTTGGCTGGTTGTTCTTCACGGCAATAACGAATTCGCCGCCGGCTTTGACGATCGCAGTGACAATCGCTTTTTGACATCCCATTGCGTCGATGGTGACGATGGAGCGCTTGAGGTCGAGTTGCTGCAAGAGCTCGGGAATCGCAGTGATTTCGTTGGATTTCTCCTCGGTCGCTACTTGGCCGAGCGCAATCCCCTCCTCACTCGCCCAGGCACTGACAATGTGCAATGCACCAAGACCCTTCCCGGCGTCGTGCGAGCCGCGGCAGGTCTTACCGTCGATGGCGACGAGTTTGCGCGGGCCGGTGGTGGGCTGCGGAATGCAATCGGCAATCCACCGAGTGAAACATTCTTGAAACGCCTCGGGCTTGAGCGCGAGGAGGACGCGGCGAATGCAATCGCGAGACGGAATGCCATTCGCGAGTGGGAGGTGTTGCGACAACCAACCGAGGCGGTTCGCCGCCCAGCGGTGAATGGCCGTCGGGCCGTCGCACCCGCAGATGATACCGCAGACAGCAATCACGGCGATGTCGGCGAGCAGGTGTTTGCGATTTCGCTCGCGTCGGGGGTCGGAGAGCGACTCGAAATACGACCCGACCGATTCGACATTGATCAACTTGGCCATGAACGGATTCTCCGAGCTGGTGGCGACGATGCCAGCTCGTACGGTCTATACAATTGCACCAAAAGCGCAAGTCGCCCCATTCAGCCCAGTGTGACGCGCTGGCCCTGGGGATGGCGACGATCGAGTGGCGATCGCGTCCGCACCGATCAACGCGAAGACCTTGACGTTCAACACGGGCAACGGCAACGACCTGGTGACCGTCTCGGCCAGTCCGACGAATCTCACCGTCGCCCTCGGGATCGGCACCGACACCTTCGAGTACAACGCGACCAACACCGGCGTCACCGTCGCCGCGACGGCCTCCGGCACCGGCAATTTCGCCGTCCGCCGGCTTGGGGCATCGAGCAGCATCACGCTCAACGGCGCGGGCAATGGCGACAATTTCCTC
>JAYTZE010000505.1:0-1442 GCA_043742385.1 Ilumatobacteraceae bacterium | reverse complement strand
GTAACCTCTCCGATCTGTGATCGATGTCCGTTTGTTGCGCGCCGACCCCGATGCGGTGCGCACCGCTCTCGCCAGGCGCGGCCAACCCGAGGTGATCGACCAGCTCGAACGGGCGATCGCCTTTGACGCCCTGTCTCGCGACATCGTCGCCAAGCGCGACGCGATCCGCGCCGAGGTCAACGAGCTGTCGAAGACCGTGGGCCAGTTGCGTCGTAGCGGCGACACCCACGGCGCCGAAGAGCTGCAGTTGCGCAGCCGCGCACTCGGTGATGAGGAGCGCGTGCTGGCCAACGAGTTCGAGATCGTGCAGGGCGATCTACGCGACGTGCTGTTGCGCATCCCCAATCTTCCGCATCCCGACGCTCCCGACGGGTCCGGCGAGGCCGGCAATCCGGTCGTCAAGGGCCCTGTCGACCTTGCGCCCGAGTTTCCGGAGCATCGGCGCGTGCCGCATTGGGAGACCGCCACCGCCTTGGGCATCCTCGACAACGAGCGGGCCACCAAGATCAGTGGGGCGATGTTCACCATGCAGCGTGGTCACGGCGCCGCCCTGTCGCGTGCGCTGTGCCAATACGCGCTCGATCGCAACGTCGACGCGTTCGAAGAGATCCGTCCGCCGTCGCTGGTCACCACAGCCACGCTGACTGCCACCGGTCAACTGCCGAAGTTCGCCGACGACGCGTACAACATCGAGCGTGATGATCTGTGGTGCATCCCAACGGCTGAAGTGCCGTTGACGTCGATCTACGCCGGCGAGGTCATCGATGCCGAGCAGTTGCCGCTGCGGATGATGGCGTACACGCCGTGCTACCGACGTGAGGCAGGCTCGGCCGGCCGCGACACCCGCGGCATGTTGCGCGCTCACGAGTTCGACAAGGTCGAGATCCTCGCCGTGTCCACTCCCGAGCAGGCGCCAGATCTGCTTGTCGAGATGACGGGCCGTGCCGAGGCGTTGATCGCCGGGCTCCAGCTTCCGTACCGCATCATCGAGATCTGCACCGGCGATATGGGACAGAGCCACCACCGCAGCTTCGACATCGAGGTCTACGCACCCGGCTGCGATGCGTGGCTGGAGGTCTCGTCGATCTCCTGGTTCAGCGACTACCAGTCGCGACGCGCCGAGATTCGCTACCGGGTCGCTGGGCAGAAGGGCACGCAGATCGCGCACACACTCAATGGCTCGGCACTCGCCGTTCCACGAGTGTGGGCAGCGATCGTCGAGAACTATCGCCAGCCTGATGGCAGCATCGCGGTACCCGACGTGCTGGTTCCGTACATGCGTGGTGTCGAGCGGATCACCGCCAGATGAGCGAATTGGCGTCGCGGCGCGCCGACTACGAGTCGGCCGGTCTCGACGTCGGCGATGTCGACCACAACCCGCTCGTGCAATGGCAGCTCTGGTACGACCAGGCATCGCAGGTCGGTTGTGTCGAACCCAATGC
>JAYTZE010000504.1:0-1444 GCA_043742385.1 Ilumatobacteraceae bacterium | reverse complement strand
CGCGAAGCGTTGCCCCCGACCGGCGATCTGTTAGGCAACCAGGTGCGGGGGGATGGGCACCTCGTCGATGACCACCGCCGGTCGGGGGTGCTTGGGTGGACGGCCACGTGGTCGCTTGTTGAGCACGATCCGACCGTTCTCGATCAGCTCGCCACCCCACACTCCCCATGGCTCGGCTCGCTCGATCGCTCCGTCAACGCAATCGGCGGCAAGGGAGCACTTGCTGCAGATGGCCTTGGCCCGGGCGATGTCGAGCGGGGTGTCCGAGAAGAACAGGTGGGTCAGGGTGCCGTGTCCGTCGGCGCAGCGCGGCCGAGGGGCGCGCACGGCGACCGGCTCGACCAGTTCGGCGAACTCGATGTCGATGTCGATGTCTCGGTTGATGTCGATTGCGTACATTTCTGGTGGTTCCTCTCGGACGAGTGGGAAGGGGGTGGAAAAATCGAAAAGGCCGCCGGGATCGGATCCCGACGGCCTCGGAGCGGATGCTCTCGACGTAATTTCGTTACGTCGGTTGCTTCCCGAGGCGTCGGGCTGGGCGCTTGATAGTGGTCTCATTCATGAAATTGCTGTTCATGTCGGACGACACTGCTGCACGCCACTGGTAGCCATGGACGAGCCCGCTGCACGGGCGCGCATCAACAGCTGCCAGAGCTGCTTGTGGTGCGAACGTCGTGCTCATACTCTTCCAATACCTTCCGTAGTTCGTCGGCCAAACACAGATGTGCCAAGCCGAGACATAGGCAACCAGAACTTCGTGGCTGCGTCAACTCATTTATTGTCACACCATGTTCGAGATGGTGAGGCGTCCGGTTGACGTGCGGACGTTCGCTGGCTCACGGCTGGTGCGACTCGGCGATTGCTCCCCCGGAGGCCGTCTTCGCCTCGACGCCGTTGCCCGCTATCTGCAGGACCTGTCCGACGACGACACCCGCGACGCAGGACTCGCCCAGATGACGTGGGTCGTGCGCCGAACGGTGATCGATGTGCTGCGGTTCCCGACGTATCTGGAGTCGCTCGAGATGGTGACGTGGTGCTCGGGAATCGGGTCGCGCTGGGCCGAACGGCGCGTGGATATCGACAGCGCTGGTGGCGGCTCGATCCGCTCGGCGACGCTGTGGGTGCATCTCGACGCAGAGACCTTGCGACCGGTGCCGCCGACAGCCGACTTCGACCGGGTGTTTGCCTCCAGCGCCGCTGGTCGTTCTGTCTCTTCGAGGTTGACGCTCGATCATCCCCCGGAGGGCCTCGCGCTCGTTCCCTGGCCCGTCCGCTTCGCCGACTTCGATGTGATGAACCACATCAACAACGCCCTCGCCTTCGCAATCGTCGAAGAAGTCTTAGCCGGCCGGCGTGACCTGCGTGCGCCTCTGCGGGTCGAGGTCGACTATCGGTCTTCGATCGACCGCGTCGTCAACCTGAGTCTCGGAGGAATTGATCGCGG
>JAYTZE010000503.1:0-6156 GCA_043742385.1 Ilumatobacteraceae bacterium | reverse complement strand
CCGCTTGCACGGCGGCGCGCGACTTGCCCTTGGCCAGCGTGACGGCTTGGCGAGCCAGCGCCATCGACGGCAACGTCTCACCGATGGTGTTGAACAGACGAAACAGCAGCGCCTCACCAGGTATCGAGCGACTGACCAGACCAGCATCTTTCATGGCGACCGAGAACACCTCGCCGCTTGCTCCCGCAAGCAGGGTGCGGTCGAGATCGAAGAACGCTGCACCCGAACTGCTGGTCATCTGCGCGACTGTACGCCAAACGGGAGAAACCCCGCTTGGGGGAAGCGGGGTTTCTCAACCAGAACCCTGTGATTGGGGAACCACATTGGGGGGTTCGTTCGAACGGAACCTATGGGGGTGGGTACCGTTCGACTACATGTGAAAGTATGCACGTGAACGAGTGATCTTTCAAGCCGTATTGCAAGATAGTTGATATCATTTTTCCAGATGGATCTCCGCCAGCTCACCACGCTCGTGGCGATCGCCGATCACGGCTCGTTCTCGGCAGCCGCTCGTGCTCTCTACACCGTGCAATCCAACGTCAGTGGTCATGTCGCCCGTCTCGAGCGCGAGCTCGGAGTCACCTTGGTCGACCGCCAGCGTGGCGGGCTGACCGACGAGGGTGTGATCGTGGTCGATCGCGCCAGACGGGTGCTGCACGAACTGGAGGATCTCGCCGCCGAGATGGCATCGCGAGGTAACGAGGTGACCGGCGACTCGCGCCTCGGAGTCATCGGCACCACCGCCCGTTGGCTGCTGCCGCAGCTGCTCGGCCAGGTCAGTCGGGCCCACCCGCGAGTGCACGTGACCATTCATGAAGGCAATACCAGCAGCCTGCTCCCCCGTTTGCAGGCCTCGCAGATCGATGCGGCCATCTTGCACCTGCCGATCGACGAGCCCGAACTGCAGGTCGATGCACTGTTCGCCGAGGATCTGTTGCTGCTCGCCCATAACCGCTTCGGTCTCGCTGGCTGCGAATCGGTCTCGCTGAAGGAGCTCGCCAAGATTCCGTTGTTGTTGCCACCGCGCGGCACAGCGCTGCGGCGGATCATCGATCGCGCCGCCGCAGCCGCCGATGTCGAGCTGCAGGCACAAGCCGAAATCGACGGTGTGCGGTTGCTGGCGTCGCTGGCATTCGAGGGCTATGGCCCCGCCATCGTGCCGGCAACCTCGGTGCCGCGCTGGCTGAAAGGTGACTTCAATCGCGTGTCGGTGCCCGAGTTGCCGCGCCGCGTCGTCGGCTGGGTTCAGCGCCGCCGGCCAGCGCCCGGCATAGCGACGCGTGTGCTGCTGGCAGTGCTCCGCGAGGTCATCGCCCAGCAGGGTCCAAAGCAACCCGGCGTGCACGTCGGCACCGAGGCCTTCCCGCTGGGTCGCGCTGTCTAGTTCGTTAGTCTCGGGGCCATGCGCCCCGTCGAGCTCCGCAATCGAGTCGTCGGTGCAGTCACGTCCGATGTTCGCGACTTCGTCGGCCGGCAGGTGGTGTGGGTCGACGTGGACGCGGGCTCGCGCGTCGGCGCTTTGACTTCTGACTCGTCTGGCAAGATCGAAAGTGCCTCGTGCACCGCACGTGCCAAGGGCTTCCCGCTGATCGTGATCATGCGATCGAGCGGCGCCGACATCGTCGAAGGGTTCGCCGCCCTGCATGGCTGGGGCCTGGCGGCGAAGGCACTGACCGATTGTTCGGGTGTTGTGCCGATCATCATGGTGGTTGAGGGCCCTGCGGTTTCAGGGCCTGCGCTGCTGCTGGGGATCGCCGACTTCGTCGTGATGACCATGGATTCCTACGCGTTCGTCACCGGACCGACGATGGTCGCCGAGTTCACGGGCGTGTCGATCGACAACGAAGAACTCGGCGGCGCGGCGTCGCACGCTCGATACACCGGGGCAACCAGCCTCGTGGCGGCCGATCTGGAGGCAGCGATCGAGATGGTCGGCCAATTGCTGGCGTACCTGCCACAACACAACGACGAGGAACCGCGCCGGTGGCCGACCGACGATCCGCCGGATCGACAAACACCTGAGGCCGGAGCGCTGCTGCCGCAAACCTCGACCGGCAGCTACGACGTCCGAGACGTCATACGCGCGATCTGCGACGATAGCGAATTGCTCGAGCTACGCGGCCGCTGGGCCCCGAATGTCGTCACAGCCTTCGCCTCGATCGGTGGACTGCCGATCGGCATCATCGCCAACCAGCCGCTCGCTCTTGCCGGAACGCTCGATATTCCTGCATCCCAGAAAGCGGCCCGATTCGTCGCCTTCTGCGATGCGTTCAACCTGCCGATCCTGACGCTGGTCGACACGCCTGGGTTCTATCCGGGCAAGGATCTGGAGTGGCGAGGCATGATCCGCCATGGGGCGCAGCTCGTGTTCGCCTACGGGCGGGCGACGGTTCCCCGAATCTGCGTGATCCTGCGCAAGAGCTATGGCGGCGCCTACATCGTGATGGACTCCAAGACGATGGGTAACGATCTCTGCCTGGCGTGGCCGTGGGCAGAGTTGGCCGTCATGGGTGCTGGTCAAGCAGCGGCAATCTTGCAGCGCAGAGCGACGCCCGACGAACGCGCCGCCTTCGAACTCGACTACGCCGAGCGACTATTGAATCCGTACATCGCCGCCGAGCGCGGCTACATCGACGGAGTCATCGAGCCGGCGGAAACGCGCCAAGTGATCGCCGAAGCCCTGACGATCCTGATCGACAAGCGCGAGGCTCTGGTGTCGCGCCCCCACGACAACACCCCACTCTAAGTGTCGATGTCGATGCACTCCTCCGGACAGTCCTCGGCGCGTCAAGTACCTGCATCATCCTGGTCAATCCACGCTCTCATCTCAACCTCCGTACAGGTTGCAGCTGAACTCTGCTTCCGACACGTCTGCCAGCAGCCAAGGTTTGATGGGGCCTGAACTAGAAGCCGGTTTGACCGTCGGTGAGCTCGCGAAGGATGTCGAGATGACCCGCGTGCCGGGCGGTCTGCTTGGTCATGTGCAGCAGTACCCATCGCAGCGTCACGATCCCGAAGTAGTCCTAGGAATCACGCTTCGAACGTCCAGCGAGGACGCCTGTTGAACTATCTCGCGCGACCGATCGATTGCCGCCAGGTAGTCGATCACGACGCCGAGTAACGTCACGCCAGTCGGCGTCACGACAGCGGTGGCCTGCTCGTTGGTCAGCCCGTCGAGCTTGCGCACGACGACGCTTCGGTTCCAATCCAGCGAGTCGAGCAGCTCGGCATCGTCGAGGTCGCGAGCCACGTCCATCGAGCCAATCTAGAACAGAGGATGTCGGGTACGGGTGGGATCGATTCACGTGGTCGCCGCTAGTGTCACCAACTGGGGAGCAAGCCCCTGATCCATCCTTCGTGTCACTTAGGGGAACAACATGCCCGACACCATCACCATCATCGACGACCGCACCGGCAAGCAGGTCACGGTCCCCATCACCGACAACGTCTTTCCCGCCAGCGCCGTCCGTGAGCTGGATCCGTCGCTGTTCATCTACGACCCCGCCTACATGCAGACAGCGGCGTGCCAGAGCTCGATCACATATCTCGATGGCGAGGCCGGCATCTTGCGCTACCGCGGCTACCCCATCGAGCAACTGGCCGAGCACAGCACGTATCTGGAAGTCGCCTACTTGCTACTCAACGGCGAGCTACCGAATCCTGTGCAACTCGAACAGTGGAAGTACGACGTCACCAGTCACACCTTCATCCACGAGAACATGCGCAAGCGGTTCGTCGACGGCTTCCACTACGACGCTCATCCGATGGGCATGCTGGTCAGCTCGATCGCTGCGCTCGGCACGTTTTACAACGACGCCAAGGAGATCGACGACCAAGAGAGTCGCGACAAGCAGATCCTGCGACTGATCGCCAAGATGCCGACGCTCGCGGCGATGTGCTATCGCTTCTCGGTCGGCCTGCCATTCGTGTATCCCGACAACAAACTCAGCTTCCCAGCCAACTTCTTGAACATGATGTGGAAGATTGGTGCCTACGAGGTTGACCCTCGTCTGGAACGAGCGATGGATGTGTTGTTCATCCTGCACGCCGATCACGAACAGAACTGCGGCACGACTGCCATGCGCGTCGTCGGCTCGAGCCAAGCCGATCCCTACTCGGCCACTGCCTCGGCCGCGTCGGCCTTGTACGGCCCGCTGCACGGCGGTGCCAACGAAGCGGTCGTACGCATGCTCACCGAGATCGGGTCCATGGACCAAGTGCCGGCGTTCCTCGACGATGTCAAGTCAGGAAAGGGCCATCGTTTGATGGGCTTCGGTCATCGGGTCTACAAGAACTATGACCCACGGGCCACGATCATCAAGCAGACGGCGTACGACGTGTTCGAAGTCACCGGCAAGAATCCGTTGCTCGATATCGCCCTGAAGCTCGAGGAAGCCGCCCTCAACGACGACTACTTCGTCAGCCGCAAGTTGTACCCCAACGTCGACTTCTACTCCGGCCTCATCTATCAGGCACTGGGCTTTCCGGTGGCGATGTTTACCGTGCTGTTCGCCATCCCGCGCACCGCCGGCTGGCTTTCCCACTGGCAGGAACTGCTGGGTGACAAGGACCAGAAGATCAGCAGACCACGCCAGTGGTACACCGGCACCGGGGTGCGCGACTACCTCCCCATGTCGAGCCGCTGAATCAGTCGTTGGCGAGGTCAGCGGCCCGTAGTCGTAGTGGCCTCGTCGGTCATCATCGCTGTCGTGTCGTCGGTCATCACTTCGGTGCCGGTCCACTCCTTTGACGTCGTCGAAGACGGCATTGCGCCTCGGACGCAATCATGCGAAGCGATCTGACAGCCACGGTGCGAGAATCGAAACATCCGAGAAACTCGCAACACCTACCATTTCCACGACACTGCAGCGTCCGTATGGTGCATGATGTGAACACCGGTGCGGCGCGGATTCTGGTCGTCGACGACGAACCAACGGTGCGCGAGGTCGTTGTGCAATACCTTCAGCGCGACGGCTACGTCGTTCATGAGCTGGATCGCGGCGACCTCGTCGGCGAGGCGGTGACGACGTTCCATCCCGACCTCATCGTGCTCGACATCATGCTGCCCGGCCTGTCGGGCCTCGAGGTGTTGCGCGCGATCGGTCCGAACAAGATTCCCGTGATCATGTTGACCGCACGTGTCGAGGAATCCGATCGAGTGCTCGGTCTCGAACTTGGAGCCGATGATTACGTCACCAAGCCGTTCTCCCCTCGCGAGCTCGTGGCCCGCGTGCGCACGGTGTTGCGCCGCGCCCAGCCAGCGACAGACTCGCCTGAGACGTTGCGATTCGAAGACCTCGTCATCAACCGCCCGTCACGCGAGGTCACTGTTGGATCGACGGTCGTTGCGTTGACCGCCAAAGAGTTCGACCTGCTGGCCTTCCTGGCAATGAGCCCACGCCAGGTGTTCTCGCGCAGCCAGATACTCCACGACGTGTGGGACTCGTCGCCCGAGTACCAGGACCCGGCGACCGTCACGGTGCACGTACGCCGACTTCGTCACAAGATCGAGGCCGACCCGGAGAACCCACGCTGGATCACGACGGTGTGGGGTGTCGGTTACAGGTTCGAACCATGAGCTGGCGATTGATCGGATGGTTGACCGGCATCTTCATCGCCACGCTGCTGCTCGCCGAGATCCTGCTGCAACCACCCAACGGCGACGAGCGGTTGCACCTGATGGCAATCCTCGGCGCTCCTGCGCTGGTGACGGCGGCGCTCGTGCCGTTGCTCGGAAAGTGGGTGTCGGCGCGCAGCAGCGTGGCCGGTACCGCCCTCTTCGTCGGGCTGTGCTCGCTGACTCTCGGCGCGGTCACAACATCGGCGGCGTCGAATGCGATGTTCCTTTCATCGCATGACTACCGGCTCTTCCTTGTCGTGCTGGTGTTGTCGAGCGGCATCGCCCTAGCGGTCGGATCCCACCTCACGAGACCATTGGCCACCGACATCGCCCGGCTCGGCGAGGTCGCCGAGCGGGTTGCTGCCGGGGATTTGAGCGCCCGCACAGGAGTCATACGCCGCGACGAGGTCGGCCGCACAGCGCGAGCCGTCGACTCGTTGGTGGTCGCGCTCGACGAGGCCGCAACCGAACGCACCAGGGCCGCCGGCGCCCGGCAACTGCTCTTCACCAGCATCGGCCACGACCTGCGTACTCCC
>JAYTZE010000502.1:0-1445 GCA_043742385.1 Ilumatobacteraceae bacterium | reverse complement strand
TTCACCTCGGCTGGTGGGGCGAGCCCATTATCCCGGAGGACCAGCGGTCTTTGGCGAGCGATTGCTTGGTTGTGCGGCAACGTTATCGGCGGGAGCCGACAACGCCACGCCTCACGCTGTGTCGCTTACTCCACGGGGCGCAAGCGGTTGGTGTCGACCTTGATGCCTGGGCCCATGGTTGACGAAATCGATATCTTCCGCAGATACCGACCCTTTGCCGACGCCGGCTTGGCGCGCTGCAGTTCGTCGAGCACGGCACGGAAGTTGGACTCGAGCGCCGCCGGTTCGAAGCTGGCCTTGCCGATCGTGACGTGCACATTGCCGTACCGGTCGGTGCGGTATTCGACCTTGCCACCTTTGAACTCGGCGACGGCGCGCCCGACATCTTGCGTGACGGTGCCGGTCTTCGGGTTCGGCATGAGACCACGCGGACCAAGCACACGGCCGAGACGACCGACGAGCGGCATCATGTCAGGCGTGGCAATGGCCAGATCGAAGTCCATGTTGCCCTTCTGGATCTCTTCTGCCAGATCGTCGGCTCCGACGATGTCGGCTCCGGCATCGCGGGCCTCCTGGGCGGCTTCGCCGGAAGCGAACACTGCAACCCTGATGTTCTTGCCGGTGCCCTCGGGTAGGGCGACGGTGCCGCGGACCATCTGATCCGCCTTGCGCGGGTCGACGCCGAGACGAATAGCGACGTCGACGCCCTCGTCGAATGTGGCTTTGGCCATGGTCTTGGCCAGTGTCACCGCCTCGGTTGGCGAGAACAGCTGGTCACGGTCGAACGCCTTGACCGAATCTGCGAACTTCTTTCCTGACATTGTCTGTCTCCCTCAGTGGTAGCGCCGCCGGGCGAGGTCGTCCCGGTCGAGCGGTGTGCTTGTTTGAACTGATACTTACGAAACCTTCAGGCCCATCGATCGGGCGGTGCCGCGGATCTGCTGCTTGGCAGCTTCGAGGTCATAGGCATTGAGGTCGGGCATCTTGATCTTGGCCACTTCTTCGATATCGGCCTCGGTCACCGAACCGGCAACTGTCTTGCCCGGCTCGGTCGAACCCTTGGCGAGCCCAGCCTTCTGGCGCAACAACACCGCGGCGGGCGGGGTCTTCAAGATGAACGTGAATGTGCGGTCCTCGAAGATGGTGATCTCGACGGGAATGATGGTGCCGACCTGCGACTCGGTGGCAGCGTTGTATTGCTTGACGAAATCCATGATGCCAACGCCGTGAGGCCCGAGCGCCGTGCCGACCGGCGGCGCAGGTGTTGCCTTGCCGGCGGGGATCTGGATCTTGACGATCGCAGTGACCTTCTTCTTTGCCATGACTGATTTCCCTGCCTTGTTCTTTGGGCCTAATTCTTGGGTGTTGTGCGAACGTCTGCTGCGGTTACAGCTTGGAGACTTGGCTGAAGTCCATCTCCACCAAGGTCTCGCGACCGAAGATGT